>CACYCW010000199.1 GCA_902773015.1 uncultured bacterium | reverse complement strand
CCGAAGTGCCGTGAATACGATCGGCGAATCGTACGCCCGCCAGGCGCCGTCCGTGATGAAGAGCTCCTGTCCGTCCACCACGAGACGGCCGCAGATCTTCGGCGCGCTGACCCACGGGCCGTCCTGGAACTTCCAGCTGCAGCGGGTGAACGTGTTCCACCATCCGTTGCCAAGCGTGACTTCGATGCGGTTCGCGCCAGGACGCAGGCTTCGCGCCACGTCGAGCTCCAGCGACGAAACACGCGCCGTCGGTTGACACGTCACGGGCGAAAGCACGTCCCTGCCGATCCGAGCCCCATTGACCGCGACCTCGCACCACCCGGCCACCGCCAGTTCAAGCACCGCCTTTTCCGGTGTCTTCGGCAGCGTGAACTCGCGCACCAGCACGGGCGCCGGCTTCTCCGGGGCATCCGTTCCCCCCGAGATCCACTTCGGCGGGACCCTGTACGCCGTCGTGTTGAATCCCGCAACCGCTGCCAGCTCGGGTGCAAGGACGAACAGCAGCGCGATTCCCGCTCCAAGGACAGATGACCTCATCATTATTTTCATGCTTTGTTCCATTCTCTTCATGAATTTCGCCCGGCCAGGGCCATCACCGTGAAACCGACCACCAGCACGACCTCCCCGAGCAGCAGCGAGAGCTTCGTCCGGCCCGACGTGCCCTTCCACTCCCCTAGAAAGACCCCAAGGACTGACGAGAAGAAGACCGTGCTCGACATGAGGACGGCAAAGGAGATGTAGCGGAAATCGCCCATGAGCGGCTCACCCGCCTTCTGCAGCACGAACTGCATCACGCCGACGACGCCGACAATGCACGAGAGCGGGTAATTCCTGAGGCTCCGCACGGCGAGGTAATCGCCGAAGGACCGGTTCCGGCGATGCTGACCAATCGCCCAGACGAGCTGGGTCATCACACCGCCCCAGAGCACGACCGTCAGGACCGGCATACCCGCCCAGGTCGGCGAAGCGCCGGCGTCAAGCGCCGCCTTCTCCAGCTCTGGCGCGCCTTGCAGACCGAAGTTGATCCCCGCGGAGGCGACGCCGGCGACGATTGCGGTGATGAGACCCTTCCGAAAGTCGAACTCGGCGACGGCTTTGCGCTTCGCCTCCTCGCTCATCTCGACTTCCTTCAATCGTCCGGCGACGCCGACGGCAACGATGCCGAGAAGTGCAACCCCCACGCCGACGAGAACCGTCCGCGCGGCCGGCGTGGCGACGAGGTCGGCGGCGTGTCCGGTGCATATCGGCGGCAGCAAGGTGCCGGTCGCCGCGCACAGACCCGCACCGATGGCCAGGCCGAGCCCGATGCCGAGATAGCGCACCATCAGCGCCCAGGAGAGCGCGCCGACGCCCCAGAGCACGCCGAAGCCGAACGAGCGTGCAAGCGTGCCGGAGGACGCCGCGCCGAGGACCTCCCAGAACCGTGGCACGGCGAACATGTCGAACGCGAGCGGAAAGACGACCCACCCCGCGAGGACGGCAACGAGCCAGCCCGTCTCGTACGACCACCTCCTCACACCGCGAAACGGCAGCAGATAGGTCGCCGCGGCGATGCCGCCGAGAAGAAACACGCACGTCCCGAGAATGGGATTCTCAGTCATCGCAGGTTCCTTTCATTCACATGAAGAGCCCGTCGTCGCGCTTGAAGTCGGACGGCACGGACAGCATCCAGTAGAGCATCGTGCGGGCGAGACGCTCGTGACCGCGCTCGTTCGGATGCAGCATGTCGGTATCGGCGTCACGGAAGTAGCGCTGGTGCGACTTCACCAGCGGGAACAGCCCCGAGTCGCGGTAGAGATCGAGCACGGGCACGCTCCAGATGCGGCCTGCCTCGCGGATGTCGTCGTTGTAGTCGTCGATATGGAGGCCGAGCAGGTTGGGGAACGTCTCATCGGGCTGGATGTTCTTCGGCCCGAACTGGGCGAAGCCGCGGTGAAGAGCCGTCATGAGCACGATCTGCTGATCGGGGAAGTTCTCCTTCAGGTAGCTCAGGAGCCGATTGAGACGCCCTCGGAAGGTCGCCGGGTCCATAACGAACCTGCGCCGCGGCAGCGTCACCGTGCCGGTCGTGCGCGGCGTCTCCTCATCGGCGACCTCATACCACTCGCCACGCGGCACGTTGCCGTTGTAGTCGTTGGTGCCCGCAAGGACGAAGATCGCATCGACGTACCAGTGGAGGTCGAGCAGGAGGCGTTCCGCCTGGGTCAGCATCCCGTCCATCCTGAGACCGCTCCGCGCGTAGACATAGGCGTCGATGCCGAGCAGGGCCGGCAGCTGGTTCCAGTACTTGCCGGCCAGCCGCGGGTCGGTGATGGAGTCGCCGAGGAACGCGACCTTCTTGCCCTTCCACTGGCTCTTGATCTTCGGCTTCGCCGCGCCTTTCACCGTCGGGGACGGCATGAACGGCATCACCGTGTCCCACACGTTGGTCACCGTGCCGCGCTGCGCCGCGGCGAAGCCCTCGAGCCGCACGTTCACCGCGTTCTCAACGCGCGTGAGCTCCTTCATCGCCTTGCCGATCCGCACGTTCTTCAGGACGAGCCCGTCTATCGGGCGCTCCGGGTCGCCGATCACGTCCAGCCCATCGCGCACGCCTTCGCACGTGACATTCTCAAGCCGAAGCCCCGCGATCTTCGTCAGCCGCCGCTCGTAGTCGGGGAAGACACGCCACTGGTAGATGACATCGGTGCGCACGGCCATCAGCTTCACCGCGGAATGCACGGTGACGTCACGCACGGTGATGTTCTCGACAAAGCCGCCGCGGCGATGGTTCGTCTTCACGTAGAAGAGCCGCGCGACGTCGCCGACGGTGCAGTTCTCGATCAGCACGTTGCGAACGCCGCCGGAAAGCTCGCTGCCGACGGCAAGAAGAGCGGTCGCGCTGTGCAACCTGCAGTTGCGCACGACGACGTTCTCCGTCGGGCGGCCGATCCGCCAGGCGTCGCGGTTGCGACCCGCCTTCATCACGAACCCGTCGTCCCCCGCCGAGATGTCGCAATCCTCGACGATCACGTTGCGCGACATCTCGATGTCGAGCCCGTCGTTGTTGAAGCCATAGGCCCGCACGACGAGCCCGCGCACGACGACGTTCTCGCTCTGGAAGAGGTGGATCGTCCAGAACGGGCTGTCCTTCACCGTAATCCCCTCGAGCCGCACGTTCACCGAGCGGTTCATCTGAATGAGATGCGGCCGCATGACGCCGTTCCTGAATGTCGTCATGTCCCGCTTCTCGACCGGATAGTCCTCAGCGCCCCACTTGTAGAGCGCGCCGCGCGATGTCTGGATGTCCGTCGCCGTCTCGCGGAAGTGGCGCTCCCACCTCTTCATCCGAGGCTCCAGCGAGCCCCTGCCGGTCACCGCGACGTTCGTGCAGCAGTAGGCGTAGAGGAGCGGCGAGTAGTTCAGGCACTCGAGCCCTTCCCAGCTCGACGGGACGGGCGGCAGGCAGTCCGCAAGCTCGTCGGAGAAGCTGATGACGGCGCCCTCCTCGAGATGCAGCTCGACATTGCTCCTGAGGTGGATCGGGCCCGTGTGCCAGGTGCCGCGCGGAACGACCACGCGCCCGCCTCCGGCCGCATGGCAGGCGGCGATCGCCTTCGCGAAAGCGGCGGTGCTCTTTGTCTCGCCTGGCGTCGCGCCGTAGTCGACGATGCTGAACGCCCGATCCGGAAAGACGAACTCCGGCACCGGGGACATGGGGAACGGCGTCGTTCCCGGATCGACCGACTTGAAGGCCCCGAAGATCGTCCCCGCCAGCAGTAAGACCACCGCGCACAGGACACCCGCACGTACGCAGCCGACAACCGGTCGATTCATCACATCACCCCCGCGGTCAAATGCGCGTCCAGCGGTTGCCGACCCGGTTCGACTTGAGCGCCGCCTCGACGAAGCGCATCGAGCGGATGCCCTCCCGCACCCCAGGATAGTCGCGCGCGCGACGCGACACGACCGCCGCAACAAACTCGTCGTAGATGTTCCCGAGTGCCTCAACGAAACCCTCGTGATGCCCCGCCGGAAAACGCGACGCGGCGACGGAGCGCGGCGAAAGGTCCCCCACGTAGGGCGCCTTGCGCTTGTAGATCATCTCCGGCTTCATCGGATACTTCACGCTCAGGTAGTTCGGCGCCTCCTGGTTCCAGTAGAGCGAGGCCTTGTCGCCGTAGACCCTGAGCCGCACCCCATTCTCCTCGCCGGTCGCGACCTTCGAGGTGACGAGCGAGGCCTTCGCCCCGCCCGAAAGCCGCATCAGGATCGAGGCGTCGTCGTCGAGCCCGGTCGTGTTGGCGAAGGACGAGAGATCCGCCAGCAGCCGCTCGACCTCCAGCCCCGTCACGTACTCGATCATCGTGAAGGCGTGCACGCCGATGTCGGAGACGACGCAGCTCGGCCCGGCAATCTTCGGATCGGTCTTCCACGAGGTCCTCCTGTCGGGCTTGCGGAAGCTCCCCTGCACGTACTCCATCACGACCTTGTCGATCGTGCCGAGCTCGCCGCGGCGGACGAGATCACGCGCGAGCTTCACCATCGGGTAGCCGGTGTAGGTGAAGGGAATCCCGAGCACGCAGCCGCGCCGCTTCGCGATCCGGCCGAGGTCGTTGGCCTCCTTCAGCGTGAGCGAGAGCGGCTTTTCGCAGAAGACGTCAATCCCCGCCTGCAGGGCGGCCTTGGCGATCGCGTAGTGGGTCTCGTTCGTCGTCGCGATCACGAGGAAGTCGATGCGGCCCCGCTCCGCCGCGATGAGCGACTGCCAGTCGGCGTACGCGCGCTCGGGCGCAACGCGGAACTTCGCGGCGGACGCGGCGTTCGTGCCGGCGTTCCGCGAGAAGCAGCCCGCGACGAGGTCCGCCAGGTCATCCATCCGAATCGCCATGCGGTGGATGGGGCCGATGAACGACCCCGTCGCTCCGCCCACCATCGCGTAGCTCAGCCTTTTCTTCTTCTTCATTCCCATCTCTCCGTTAGTGAAATTGTATCATTTCGTCCCCGGCGCGTCAAACCGCTACATCCTGCCGCTCAAGGCGTCGATGAGGTCGCAGAGCCGCTTGAAGGCGACGGCCAGGTCGTCGTTCGTGACCTGGAACATGTACTCGCCGGCGCGCGCCATCTCGCCGGCCGCGTTGTGCAGCCGCCGCTCAATCGCCTCCTGCGTGTCCGTACCGCGCCGCTCGAGCCGCGCACGGAGCTCCTCCATCGACGGGGGATTGATGAAGATGTCGACGTAGCCGACCTTCAGCGGATCGGTGTTCGCGAGCCCCCGCACGTGTTCGCGTACCTTGGCCGCCCCCTGCACGTCGATGTCGAGGATCATCGAGTTGCCCTCGGCGAGCACCTCCTCGATCGGCGCCTTCAGCGTGCCGTAGTAGTTGTCGTGCACCTGCGCATACTCGATGAAGGCCCCCTCGCGGATGAGCTCCTCGAACCGCGCCTTCGTCTTGAAGTGGTAGTCGAGGCCGTCCTCCTCGTGACCGCGCGGTGCACGCGTCGTGCAGCTGATGGAGTAGACGATGTCGTGGTACTCCTGCAGGAGCATGTCAATGAGCGTCGACTTGCCGCAGCCCGATGGCGCGGAGATCACGATGAACAGTGGCTTGGTCTTCATGGGTCAGTAGTATACCAAATTGCGCGCGTCTCGGGGTGATGCTCGCGCAAGAACCGCTCCCCCTCGTCACGCCCGAGGATGAACAGCACCGTCGAGAGCCCGTCCGCCAGCATCGCGCTGTGCGGATGCACGACGGTCACCGAGCGGATGCGGTTCTCGATCTCCGTGCCGTCGCGCCCGTCGTGGATGTGGCTGCCGCGGAAGTATCGCGCGCTCGTCGCGCACGCCTCGCCCGGTCCGAGGCGAAAGTCCCCGCCGCCGAGAATCCCCACCTTCCATTCTCCTCCGACCGCCTTGAGATTGCCGCCGAGGTCGATGAGCCCCGCCATCCCCGCGCGCTCCGCCGCGAGGTCGACCGCGAATCCCTTGGCGATTCCGCCGAGATCCATCGTGCCGGGGCCCTTCCAGCGCGGATTGAACCGGCCGCCCGTCTCGTCCCTCAACCGGAACGCCGCGGCGTAGCAGGGCCGCACGATCGGATCGCATCGCCGCAGAATCTCCGCATCAGGCAGCGCCGCGAGTCGACTGAGCTCGCTCTCGGAGGCATAGGCGTTCAGCAGGCCCTCAACCTGGGCGAACGCCTCCATTGTCGTGTCCCGAAGTCCAAGTCCCGCATCCCACGCACCACGCCATTGCACGGCGGCGATCGTGTCCATCACCGTCCACTCCACGCGCTCCACGCCCTCCCGTGCGCAACCCGCGAAAAGCGACAGGACGAGTCCCGTCCCCAGAAGATCAGCGCGCCAGGAACGCATCGGCGTTCGCCTCCAATTGCGTGACCAGCCGGTCGAGCGGCACCTCGCGCAGCGTCGAGAGCCGTGTCGCGACGTCCATGACGGACGGCACGGCCGCGGCGTTCTCGGACGTGCGGTCCGATTCGACGAGCAGGCGATCGATCGGGACCTTCCGCACCAGCGCACAATAGTTCACCGCGTGATCATTGAGGAGCGACGGACCGACCGAGACATAGCCGTTCAGCGCGACGATCTCCGGCAGCAGACCGTCGCTTCGCGAGAAACCGTGGAAGAGAAAGGAAGGGATGAGGGATGAGGGCTGAGGGAGGGCGCGGATGACTTCACCCCAGCATTTCGCGCCGTGCAGGACGACGGGGCGGCGAAACTCGGCGGCAAGCACGAGCTGGGCGGCGAATACCTCACGCATGCGCGGCGAAATCGTCCGTTCCTTCAGCCGATCCAGCCCGATTTCACCGACGCCGAGCGCCGGATCCGCCGCGAGTCGGGCACGAAGATCGACGAGGTCAAGCTCACGGTCGCACAACCAGGGATGAAGCCCGATGAAGCGCACATCCTGCACGCCCGGCGCACTCTCACACGGATCGCACAGGAAGTGGCGCGTCTCGCCGCCCGGCAGATGGCAGTGCGCGTCCGTCATCGTCCGAAACGAAGCTTGAGCGCGATCTTCACTGACTCGACGGCGATGCCGGGCGTGATCTTCGAATAGCCGCGGGCACGGTCGGTGAAGACGATCGGAATCTCACGAATGGAGCAGCCTGCCTTCCAAGTGCGATGATTCATCTCGAGTTGGAAGGAGTATCCGGCGCTCGCGACGGTCGCGAAGTCGATGCGCCGCAACGTCGACACCTTCCAGCACTTGAAGCCACCGGTCGGGTCGCGGATCGGCATCCCCGTCACGACGCGGATGAAGACGCCGCCCGCCCGCGAGATGAACCGCCGCCTGAAGGGCCAGCCCGGGGTGTCGCCGCCGGGCACGTAGCGCGAGCCGATCACGAGATCGGCATCCTCCGCAAGAAGGCGCGGAAGATCCTTCGGATCGTGGCTGAAGTCGCAGTCCATCTGGATGATGCGCTCGGCCCCGAGCTCAATGGCACGGGAGAAGCCCGCGACGTAGGCGCGGCCAAGCCCCTCCTTTCGCTCGCGGTGAAGGCAATGGAGACGCGGTTCGCTGCGCATCAGCTCCTCGATCGCCTCGCCCGTGCCGTCAGGCGAGTTGTCATCGACGAACAGGAGCTCGACGTCGGGAGTCACCAGCACGGCAGAGGCCATCGGCCCGACATTCTCGCGCTCGTCGTAGGTGGGAATCACAACAATGGTCTTCATGGGGAAGGTTGAGAGGTTGAGTTGTTGAGAGGTTGGGGGCGGCTCAGTTCTTGAGTTGCTCGAGAAGCGCGACCGCATGGACGGCGATGCCCAGCCCGGCACCGATGTCATCCAGCCGCTCGTTGCTCTTGCCCTTGATCGAGATGCGGCCCTTGCCGATGCCCATGACGGCGGACAGCCGGTCTCGAATCAGCTCGACGCACGGCCGCAGCTTCGGCCGTTCGCAGATGACCGTCGCGTCGACGTTGCCGATCGCGTAGCCGAGGCCGCGAATCTCGCGCACCACGCTCTCGAGCAACTGCGACGAATCGGCGTCCTTCCAGCGCGGGTCGTCATCGGGAAAGTGCGAGCCGACGTCCCCGAGCGCCGCGGCGCCGAGAAGCGCGTCGATGAGCGCGTGGATGAGCGCATCGGCGTCTGAATGGCCCTTGAGTCCCGTCTCGCCGGGGAATTCGACGCCGCCGAGGACGAGCCGCCGGCCCTCCTCGAACCGATGCGAGTCGTATCCGTAACCGATTCTCATGTTCATCTGTTCCGTTATCCGCAGTTTGACATGACATCAAAGTCACCACACGGGCTCTTCAGGCTTGCCACGGAGAATCTTGTTGAACCGGCCAAGAACCTCAAGGCCGATAAGTGCCAGGACGGTTGCCGAGACGGCGACAAGGTGGAGTCCGGCGGTCTTGGCCCGGTACGTCCGCTCGATGCCGATAACCATCCGAGCATTCCCGCCAGGGTCAACCGCCCGATCATTCTCAGGGCTTCCTCCATCGTCACACTGTCAATCACGAAGGTATTATACCATAATG
>CACYCW010000198.1 GCA_902773015.1 uncultured bacterium | reverse complement strand
TCCGGCCTCGCGCGCTCCTCGCGCAACACCTACCTCTCCGCCGAGGAGAAGGAGCGGGCGCTCGCGCTTTCGCAGGCGCTCAAGGCCGTGACGGTCGGCAAGGCCGTTGCCGTGGCGCGCCGGTGCGTCGTCGCGCGGCTCGAAAAGGCCGGCCTCGTGGTCGACTACGTTGAATTCGTCGATGGCGAGACGCTCGCGCCCGTCCGCAAGACCGCGAAGGGCGTCTGTGTGCTCTTGGCGGTGTACGACGGCAAGACGCGCCTTATCGACAACCGCGTCCTCTAAAACGCCCGGTGACGAAGCGCGAGGAGAAATGGGCGCTGGTGCGCACGACGGTCGGGAGCGGCAGGCTCTCCGTCGTGATGCCTGTCTACAACCTGGCCGACACGATTGCCCAAAACCTCGTGCAGACGGGCGAACTGTTCGCATCGCACGGCGTAAGGGCCGAGCTCATACCGGTTGATGACGGTTCGACGGACGGCACGGCGGAAATTCTCCGCGGCTTTTCCGGGCGCACGTTCGGTGGCGACGGCGTCATCGTTCGGCCGGTTGTCTGCGCGCACAACGGCGGCAAGGGGGCGGCGCTCCGGGCGGGTTTCGAGGCCTCGACGGGCGAATACGTGATGCTCCTCGACGGCGATCTCGACATCCACCCCAAGCAGACGCCGTACTTCTTCGAGGAGATGGTGACGAAGGCGGCGGACATCGTGGTCGGTTCGAAGCGACACCCCAAGTCGGTTGTCCAGTATCCGTGGCACCGTTGGTTTGTGAGCGGCTGCTACTTCACTCTCGTGCGACTCTTTGTGGGCCTGCCGATCACCGACACGCAGACGGGCATGAAGCTCTTCAAGCGCCAGGTACTCGGTGACGCGCTCGACCGGATGCTCGTGAAGACCTACGCCTTCGACCTGGAGCTTCTCGCCATCGCGGCCAGTCGCGGCGCGAAGATCGCCGAGGCGCCGGTCGTCATCCGATTCGGCAACAAGTTCGGGGCGCTGAAGCCGCGCACGGTCTTCCAGATGGCGAAGGACACGCTTGCGGTCTTCTACCGGTTGCGGCTTCTGCGCTACTATGCGAAGTGCCTCGTTCCGCGACGTCTCGACCACGAGCCGCTCGTGTCGATCATCATCGCCTGTCCGCGTCGCAGCTGGATGCTGGACGAGTGCCTGGCGGGGATCCGGGCGCAGACGCACACTCATTGGGAATGCCTTGTGCTGCCGGACGAGGAGAAGGAAGGGGAATATGACTTCGGAGAAGGGGCGATACGCGTCATCTCGACCGGCAAGGTGCGTCCGGCGGAGAAGCGCAACCTCGGCATCCGCGAAGCGCGCGGTGAGATTGTCGCGTTCATTGATGACGACGCCTATCCTGACGCGCACTGGCTCGAGTACGCCGTCAAGTACTTCGGCGAACGCGACATCGGCGCCGTGGGAGGGCCGGGCGTGACGCCTCCCGGCGACCGTCGTCTGGCCTATCTCGGCGGGCGCGTCTATGACAACTGGCTCGTCTCTGGCAACTACCACTATCGCTACCGGGCCGGCGGCGTGCGCATGGACGTCGAGGACTACCCGAGTTGCAACCTCTTCGTCCGCAAGGACCTGCTCGACAGGATCGGCGGCTATCGCACGGACTTCTGGCCCGGTGAGGACACACTTCTCTGCAAGGACATCATCGACAACTGGAAGCGCATCGTCTACGATCCCTGGGTGGTCGTCTATCATCACCGTCGGCCGCTTTTCCTGCCGCACCTGCGCCAGCTCGGGCGGTACGCGTTCCACCGCGGCTACTTCTGCAAGCGCTTCCCGTCGAACTCGCTGCGGCTGAGCTATTTCGTGCCGACGCTCTTCGACCTGTATCTCGTGGTGCTTGCGGTCATTGGCATACTGAACCTCACAGGCATCGACGCGCTGCGCATCACCTTCCACCGCTGGGGCGGATACCTGCCGCTCTGGCTCTATCTAGCGCTCGTCGCGCTGACGACGGTCAGCCTCAAGCCGCACCACTGGCTTCTGACGGCGCTGGGGGTGGTGGCGAGCCATGTGTGGTACGGCATTCGCTTCATTCAGGGTCTCATGGCGCGCAGGGCGCCCTGCGAGTATATTGGAAAGGATCATGCCCATGGAGAAGGCGTTAATCTGGTCTAGCTGGATTCTCGGTGCCTACCTCGTCGGGTCGGTGCCCTTCGGCTACCTCATCGGCTGCGCGCGCGGCGTCGACGTGCGCACCGTCGGCTCGAAGAACATCGGTGCGACGAACGTCTACCGCACGGTCGGCAAGGGGTGGGGCCTTCTGGCGTTCGCCTGTGATTTCCTCAAAGGACTCCTGCCGACACTTCTCGCCGTCCAGTTCGTTTCGACCTCCTCGTCCCTCATCCCTCATCCATCATCTCTCCCTGTCTGCGTCGGTCTTGCCGCAGTGATCGGTCACACGCTCACGGTGTTCATGCGATTCAGGGGGGGCAAGGGCGTCGCGACCGCGTTCGGCATGATGATGGCGCTGGCGCCGTATCCCTCGCTTCTCGCGTTCGCGGTGTTCGTCGTTACGGTCTGGCTCTCGCATTACATCTCGCTCGGCTCGATGCTCGCGGCATTGGCGCTCGCGGGGCTCGTCTGGGCCTTTCCTGCGACGCTGCTCCTGCGGGTCATAGTGGCGCTGATCGCGGTGTTCGTCATCTACAAGCACAGGTCGAACATCGGACGGCTCGTCAGTGGAACGGAGAACAAGATATATTGAGAGAGCTCTGAGAGGTTCGAGAGGTCTGTGGGGCTTGAAAGGGTTGAACGATTTATGAAGAAGAAAATCAAGGTCAGAATCACCGACACGTCGCTTCGGGACGCGCACCAGTCGCTGTGGGCGACGCGCATGCGCACCGACGACATCCTGAAGATCGCCGAGACGATCGACTTGGCCGGCTACTACTCGCTCGAGTGCTGGGGCGGCGCGACGTTTGACGTCTGCATGCGCTTCCTGAGGGAGAACCCGTGGGAACGTCTTCGCCAGATCAAGAAGGTCTGCCGCAAGACGCCTCTCCAGATGCTCTTCCGCGGGCAGAACATCCTCGGCTACAAGCACTATCCCGACGACATCGTCGAGCGCTTCACTGCGCTTGCGATCGAGAACGGCATGGACATCTTCCGCGTCTTCGATGCACTCAACGATCCGCGCAATCTAGAGCAGGCGATCACCTGCGTGAAGAAGTACGGCGGGCATGCGCAGGGAACAATCTGCTACACGACATCGCCCGTCCACACCGTCGCGAACTACGTGAAGCTCGCGAAGCAGGAGGCGGCGATGGGCATCGACTCGCTCGCGATCAAGGACATGGCGGGCATTCTCACGCCGGGTGCCGCGCGCGAGCTCGTCTCGGCGCTCGTGAAGGCCCTGCCCGGGATGCCGATCCAGGTGCATTCGCACATGACGAGCGGCATGGCCGCGGCGATGTACATGGCCGCCGTGGAGTCCGGCGCGGGCTGCGTCGACTGCGCAATCTCCACGCTGAGTTCGTTCTCCTCGCAGCCGCCGACGGAGTCGATCGTCTCGATCCTCGAATCGGAAGGCTTCGATTGCGGGCTTGACCGCGCGGCGCTGACGAAGATCAACGCCTACTTCAAGGAGCTGAAGGCGAAGCGCCAGCCTGAGTCATCCGCCCGCGTCGAGCCTGTGGACGCGGGGGTTCTCGTGCACGCGATTCCGGGCGGAATGATCTCCAACCTGCGCTCGCAGCTCGCCCAGCAGGACGCGCTCGACCGTCTGCCCGAGGTGCTCGAGGAGCTGCCGCGGACGCGCGCCGACCTCGGCTATCCGCCGCTCGTGACGCCCACCTCGCAGATCGTCGGTGTGCAGTCCGTCCTGAACGTTCTCTCGGGCAAACGCTATTCGATGGTGACAGATGAGACGCGTCGCTACGCGGCGGGCTACTACGGGCGCACCCCGGCGCCGATCGAGCCGAGGCTCAGGAAGAAGCTGTGCGGCAAGCTGAAGCCCATCGACTGCCGTCCGGCCGATCTCCTGAAGCCCGGCCTCGTCGCGGCTGCGGCGGAGCTGCCGCCGAACACGATTCGCGCCGAGGAGGACATTCTCTCATACGCGCTCTTCCCCGAGGTTGCGCTCGGCTACTTCAAGTGGCGCAACTCCGACCCGAAGGACCGCGAGCCGATTCCCGCCGACCTCGAGGCGGCTGCCGCGGCGCCTGCGGCTGCACCGAAGGCGGTGACGGCAGGTGCCGGCAACCAGCCGCAATCGGCGGCAGGTGCGCCTGTGAAGGGGACGCCCGTCCTCGCGCCGCTCAACGGCACCTTCTACCGCAGTGACGCGCCCGGCAAGCCGCGCCTTGCCGAGGACGGCGCAACTGTCAAGGCCGGTGCCCCCGTCTGTGTCGTCGAGGCGATGAAGCTCTTCAATCCGATCAAGGCCAACGCCGCAGGAAAGATCATCTTCCTCGTCGAGCACGGCAAGAGCGTCACGAAGGGCCAGGTGCTCGCGACGATCGAGTGAAGACGGCAATTGGCCCAGCGCAAACGAACGCGAAGAACCCCACGGAGGCCCGAAGATGATGGCACTGCTTGCGGCGATAATCACCCTGACCAATCAGTTCGGCACGGTCGAGATCGACTGTCAGACCTCGAAGCTCGTATCGTACGCTCCGAAGGCGGACGCGAAGGATCTCGCGCTTTGGGAGAAGGACTGGCTGCCGCTTCTTCGTGTCGTCCGGTCGACGGCCGACGGGGCCCTTGAGCCCTGCTACCTCTACGTGCCAGAGGCCGCTCAGCGCGAGCCCGTGCCGCTCCTCGTCGGTTTTCACACCTGGAGCTTCGACTGGGGCGCCGTGCGCACCTGCCAGTGGCTGCTCACCGCGGCGAAGAAGCGCGGCTGGGCGTTGGTCTGCCCTAACTTCCGCGGGCGGAATGACCACCCCGCCGCATGCGGCAGCGACCTTGCCGTCCAGGATGTCGTGGACGCCGTCGCCTATGCGAAGTGCCATGCGAACATCGACGCGAGCCGCGTCTACGTGACCGGCAGCAGCGGCGGCGGGCATCTCACGCTGCTCATGGTCTCCCGCCATCCCGGAATATTCGCCGCTGGGGCGGCGTTTTGCCCGATCTCCGACCTCGCGCGCTGGCATGCAGAGTCCCTCGTCACCCGCTATCGCGGACGCAGTCGGCGCTACGCAAAGATGATGGAAATGGCGTGCGGCGGTACGCCCGAGGAGCGCGCCGAGGAATACGCCCACCGCTCACCCCTCACCTACCTCGCCGCCACGAAGGCCGCTGGCGTGCCCGTCTACATCGCGACCGGCATCCATGATGGTCATGTCGGATCCGTGCCGGTCGGCCATGCGACGCGTGCGTTCAATGCGCTCTGCAAGCCTGGTGACGCGATTCCGGAGGATGTGATCGCGCGCATCGAGGAGACGGGGGGCATTCCCGCCGGGATGCGCAACGAGTCCACACCCGACCCGTTCTACATCGAGCGGAACCGCATTCACTTCCGGCGCACCTCCGGCAACGTGCGCTTCACGCTCTTTGAGGGCGGGCATAGCTCGAACTCTGCTGCCGGCTTTGATTTCCTCTCGCGGCAGCGCAAGGGCCAGCCGGCGGACTGGACGCTCCCTGCGACTGCGGCAGAGGCAGGGACGGAAGGCGTGAGCAAGTGATTAAAGGATTTACTTCTCGTAACTAACAGTCGTCGCCCTCGGCCTCGCGGCGCAGAGTGATGTCAAGATTGAAAACGCGCGGTGTCGGCTTGTTCTGGCGGATGGGGGCTACGCCTGCCCGCTCGCCTTTAAAGCCACGGGTGCGGAACTTCTCGGGCCTGGCGTGAAGGTGCCGTTCTCGACGATTTCCCAAAGTCACGCCTATGACAACGAGAATTTGATATAATATCCCCCGTTATGAACAAGTTGGCTCAACAACTCAACCTGACGCTCGGCCCCGCTGCGGAATTCCTTTCCGATGAGGGGCGGCGTCTGTACTTCCCCTACGGGGGCATTCTCGGACAGGGCGCTGAGGCCAAGGGCTGCGCCATCAACGCGACGATCGGCATGGCGTTCGAGGAGGACGGTTCGCCGCTCGTGATGGATTCCTTCGCCTCCCGCGTCAGTCTCGATCGCAAGGCGTTCCTCTACGCCAGCAGCTTCGGGCTGGCCAAGTTACGCGAGGCATGGAAGGCAATGGAGCTGAAAAAGAACCCGTCGCTGAAGGGCGTGCGCTTCTCCTCGCCCGTCGTCACCAACGCGCTCACTCACGGTCTGCGCATCGCGGCGGAGCTCTTCGCCGGTCGGCGCGACGAGCTGGTCGTTCCCGATCTCTTCTGGGACAACTACGAGCTCATCTTCCAGGAGGCCGTCGGCTGTCCGGTGCGCCACTTCAACACCTTCCGCAAGGGCGTGTTCGACACGGCGGCGATGAAGGCGGCGCTTCTCTCGCCCGGCAAGAAGAAGCTCCTTCTCCTCAACTTCCCGAACAATCCGACCGGCTACACCGCGACGCTCGCGGACGCCCGGCGCATCGTCGCCGCGGTGAAGACCGCCGCGCGCGCCGGCAAGCGCATCGTTGTCATCCTCGACGACGCCTACTTCGGGCTTGTCTACGAGAAGGGCATCCACGGCGAGTCGCTCTTCGCCGAGTTCGCGAAACTCGACCCGAACGTCCTCGCGGTGAAGCTGGACGGCACCACGAAGGAGGACTACGTGTGGGGACTGCGCGTCGGGTTCATCTCCTTCGCCTTCAAGGGGGCGACGGAGGCCCAGCTCAAGGCGCTAGAGGCGAAGGCCGCTGGCAACGTGAGGAGCTCGATCTCGAACGCGTCGTCGATCGGCCAACACATGGCGATCGCCGCCTACGCCGACCCGAAGTACGCCGCGCAGAAGCGCCGGAAGCACGAGGTGCTGCGCAAGCGCTATGTCGAGATTCGCCGCGTCCTGCGCGCGCATCCGGAGTATGCGGCGAACTTCGAGGCGATGCCGTTCAACTCGGGCTATTTCATGTGCGTGAAGCCGATCGGAGTCGATGCCGAGGCCGTCCGTCGGCGGCTCATCGAGAAGTACTCGACCGGAACGATTGTCCTCTCTGGGCTCATCCGGCTCGCGTTCTCGACGATTCCGAAGGCGAAGCTCGCCCGGCTCTTCGCGAACGTGAACGCGGCGATTGAGGGGCTGAGAAGTTGAGATGTTGAGTGGTTGGTAGATTTCAGGTTGCAAAATCACAGCACAAGAGAAAGGATGAAGATGAAGAGGATTATGCTCGCGTTCGCAATTGTCGCGGCGCTTTCCGCTTCGGCGGCGATGCAGCGCGTCGCCACCGTCCAGATCGCCAACATGACCGTGCTCATTGAGTCCGTCGGCAAGTTCGGCAACCACCTCGGCAATCCCATGCTCACGAGCCTCTGCGGCGGTGCGCTGGTGAACAACGAGGTCGTGCAGTTCTTCGGTCCGATGCGCGCGGGGGCCGATGCCTCCGCGCTCGTCAGCATCAACGTCGATCCGGCGCTCGTCTCGCTCGACACGGAGAAGATGTCCGCGGGCAGCAACGAGTGCGCCGACGTGACCGCGCTCTATCCGCTCGCGCACGGCAAGGCCGGCTTCCTCTCCCTGCATCCGGAGGCCGTCCTGACGAACGGCGTCGCGCTGGTGGAGAGCGACACCCTTGACGACCCGGTCGCGGTTGCGTTCTCGACGGACGGCAAGTGGGCGGCGGTCGCCAAGACGCCCGCGAGCGCCCGTGCCGCCCTGAAGGCCGTTGCCGAAGCTGCGCGGCCGATGAACGGCGAGATCCTCCGCGTTGCCGTCGAAGAGCCGGGCATCGCGATCATCAGGAAGCTCGTTTCCGACGCCATTCCGAAGGCCGAGCCCAAGGACGTCGACGGGCTGACGGTTGCGCTTTCCTACTTGAGGGGAATCTCCTTCATCGCATGCGCCTTCGCCGTCACTGACCGCGGACTCGACCTCAAGGCCGATGCGCGGCTCGTGACGGGCTCCGTGCTTGATCGGTTCTTCCTCACGACGCTCAAGCCGGATGCGCTCGCCTTTGCGAGTTCCGCCGCGATCATGGCCTCCGCCACCGCGCCGGGCGGCGCCCCTGCCGCGAAGGTCGGCTTTCGCGAGCAGCTCGACGCGCTCTACTCCATCCTGAAGGAGCTGGGTGTGGACGCGCGGCGTTTCCTCGCGGATCGGGTAGCCGGCGATACGGTGACGGTTGCGTTGGATGTCCCCGCGCTCTCGGCCTACTGCACTGGTGCCGAGACGAACGGGCTCGCCGAGGCCTTCGGCAAGTTCGTCGCAGATGCCGAAGCCGGCACCAATCGCATCGAGGAGATCTACGCCGCGAAGCTGGCCAATCGGACGGTGGTGCCCTCGACGCAGCCGGCGTTCATCTCGTTTGAGATCAAGGGGCACTCGGCGCGTCGGACGCTCGCGTCACAGTTTGCCGCGACGTTTCCGGAGTTCGCCAAGAAGCCGCTTGTGACCATGTCGGCCGGCTCCTACACCGAGCTGACGCGCGCCATCCTGTCGCACGTCGAGCCGATGCTCCCGGAGAAGACGCGGCCGGTCCTGCAGCTCCTCAAGGCACAGCTGCCGACCGGCGAGAACGGCTGCACCGCGTGCGCCGCATGGCGCGAGGGCAATCGCGTCCGCTCGCTGTGGCGCATGGCGCCGGACGAGCTCAAGTGCATTGGCGCGCTCATCAATACGGGGATGTCCTTCGCCGCGATGCAGAAGACGGACGCCGACGATGACGACGAGCCGAATGCCGACGAGGGCAAGAAGCCGGCGGTGAAGGCCCCGGCCAACACGAAGAATAAGAAAGCCACGAAGGCCTCGGGCATTTGACGTTCGAGGCGAGAGCAAAGGTCAATCTGACGCTGGAGGTCTTTCCCCGGCGAGATGACGGCTACCACGAGCTGCGGTCGGTCGTGATGCCGATTTCACTGGCGGACACGATCGAGGTCTGCGTGACGGATGACGGTGCGATTACCGGCGGCGCGGGCTACGAGAACGACTTGACGGTGGTCGCGGCGAAAGTCCTGCGGGAGGCGCGCGTGGCGGATGGGTACGCTGCCGCGGCTCGTTTTGGGGCGCAGATCGCCGTCACGAAGCGCATCCCCGTCGCCGGCGGACTTGGCGGCGGCAGTGCGGATGCGGCGGTCGTTCTGCGGGCGCTGAACGAGCTATGGAACTTCCGATTCCCGGTCGATCGGCTCGTGGCGCTTGCCGCGAAGGTCGGTTCCGACGTGCCGGCGCTCGTTCTCGGCGGCCCGGTGCTGATGGAAGGGCGGGGCGAGCGTGTGACGCGCATTGACAGCGGGCGACGGGCCGATGCCGATCATCTTGACCTGGTGCTGGTGCGGCCGGGCGTCCATTCCTCGACGCGCGAGGTCTACGCCGCTTGTGTTCCGCGGACGCGTGGTGACGACTCGCCGACGGATGCGATGATCGCGGCGCTCCAGGCGGGCGATTCCGCGGCGATAGCGGCGGCGCTGGTGAACGATCTGCAGGCGCCGGCTTGCGCGCTTCATCCGGAGATCGCCGCGGCGCTCGCCGACGTGCGCGATGCGGGTGCCCGAGGCGTGCTGATGTCGGGGAGTGGCTCCTGCGTTTTCGGCATCACTGAATCACCTGTTGCTTCAGCCCGACTGGCAGATGCACTGTCCCGACGCGGCCTTACAGCAGAACCAGTTTTCGCGACACTGCCAAAAGTTAATAAACCGAAAAGGTCGCAAAGTTCGCAAAGAGCATAGAGATAGGACGGGCTAAAGGCGAGCGGGAAATGAGCAAGATCAAGAGAAACATACTGGAGACCATTGGCGGAACGCCGCTCGTGGAGATATCGAGGAAGACGAACAGGACGGGTGCGCGCGTGCTCGCCAAGGTGGAGTTCTTCAATCCTGGCGGTAGCGCCAAGGACCGCATTGCGGCGGCGATGATCGCCGCCGCGGAGCGTGATGGCTCGCTCAGGCCGGGGGCGACGATCATCGAGCCGACAAGTGGCAACACGGGTGTCGGGCTCGCGCTCGTCGCGGCGGTGAAGGGCTATCACCTCATTCTCACAATGCCCGAGACGATGAGTATCGAGCGACGCAAGCTGGCCGCCGCGTACGGTGCTGAAATCGTGCTGACACCGGGTGAGGAGGGGATGAGCGGGTCGATCGCCAAGGCCGTCGCGCTGCGGGACGCGACACCCGGGGCCGTGATACTCCAGCAGTTCGAGAACCCCGCCAACCCCGTGCAGCACGAGGAGACGACGGGGCCTGAGATCTGGAAGGACACAGAAGGCGCGGTTGATGCGTTCGTGGCGGGCGTCGGCACCGGTGGCACGCTCACTGGCGTCGGTCATTTTCTCAAGTCCAAGAAGGCCTCGGTCAAGGTCTTCGCGGTCGAGCCGAACACTAGCCCGGTGCTCTCGCAGGGGAAGGCGGGCCCTCACAAGCTGCAGGGGATAGGTGCCGATTTTGTGCCGAAGACGCTGGATACGGGCGTCTACGATGGGGTGATCCCCGTATCGGCCGAGAACGCGGGGGCGACTGCCCGTGCGTTCGCGGCGAACGAGGGACTCCTTGTCGGCATCTCGTCCGGCGCGGCGGCATTCGCGGCGCTGGAGCTGGCCGGGAAACCCGAGTGGGACGGCAAGACAATAGTTGTGCTGTTGCCCGACACAGGCGAGCGATATCTCTCGACCTGGCTGTGGGACGATCTCCCCTTGCGGCAAGGCGCGCGCTTGTGATATAATTGTGGCAGGTCGCGGCACGGCGTCACAGTCGGTGACTTCGGTTGCGACGCTTGAGAAAGGTGCAGGGAATAATGAGCGGAATGACGAGCGCTTGTGCGCAAGGAAAAGACCGGAACCCAGTGCGCTGGGGTCTTGTCCTTGGTGCGTTGATCGCGGCTGTGACACTCGGCTGCCTCACCCCGGGCGATCGGTGCGACACCGACGGATTCGTGCCCTTTGACGGCACGGTCGCTGCCTGTCCGCCGAGCGAATACTACATCCTCCGCTTCGAGCAGCCCTCCGGCACCTACGATAAGGGATGGAAGAAGGGCCTCACCCAGTGGCTTTTCACTGAAGTGCGCTGCCTCCCCGAAGGCACGACGATGCTTGTGGACGGTGTCCTCTCCCGGCCCTCGCCGCGGCGGCAGATCGACCCAGTCAACTGGGCTAAATGGATCCGCTCTGGCTCGCGCAACGTGCGCGTCAAGTTCGTGGGCGCGGACTACACGCTCGCCGAGGACGGGCGAGAGGCTCCGCCGGATGGTTTCGTGTCGCTCTTCAACGGACGCGACCTCGAGGGATGGAAGGGCATCTGCCGCGATGAGGGTTTCAACATGCCGGGCGTGCGTCGCGCGGCGGTGCCGGAGAAGCTCTGGGAGATGCAGGCCAGGGGTGACACGAACATGCGCAAGCACTGGCATGTGCGTGACGGTGTCCTCTTCTTTGACGGGCAGGAGGGCGGCACGTCGATCGCGGCCAAGCGCGACTACGGCAATCTCGAGATGATCGCCGACTGGCGACTCCTGCGCGTCTACGGCGACAGCGGCTTCTACCTGCGCGGATGTCCTCAAGTGCAGATCTGGGACCCGAACAGCTGGGGAGGTCTCGGCTCCGGTGGCATCTGGAACAACCGCAACGCGGCGTTCGCTGCGAGTCTGCGCGCGGATCGCCCGATCGGCGACTGGAACCGCTGCCGCATGCGGCTTGTCGGCGACAAGCTCACGGTTTGGCTCAACGGCACGAAGGTGGTTGATGGCGTCACCTACGAGAACCAGAACCAGCCCGGGGCGCCGATTCCGCTCATCGACCAGGTCGAGCTGCAGTGCCACGGCGACCCGATCGAGTTCCGCAACATCTTCATCCGCGAGCTGCCAGAGGCGGCCGATGACATTCCCGACCCGGCGGCCGCGAAGCGCGGGGAGCCGATCGACCTTCTGAAGGACGGGATGGACGGCTGGGAGGCGGCGGATCCGAAGTTGCGGATGGGCTGGAGCGTGAAGGACGGCGTGCTCTCCAACTTCGTGACCGATGACCCGACGAAGACGAGCCGCGGTGGTTCGGGCGGCACGCACCTGCGCACGCGTCGCACCGATTTCTTCGACTTCGACCTCTCCTATGACGTGCTCGTGCCACGCAAGTGCAACTCGGGTGTCTACCTGCGCGGCCGCTACGAGATCCAGGTGTGCGACTCCTACGGACGCAAGCCGGACACCCACACGATGGCGGCGCTTTACGATCTCGTCGCGCCGACGGTCGGAGCGGAGAAGCCAGCCGGAGAGTGGCAGCATGTCGACCTCACGATCTACAGGCGTCACATCACCGTCACGCTCAACGGCGTCCGGATCATCGACAACCGCCCGATTGCCGGGGTGACGCCCGCGGCGATTGACTGGGACGAGACGGTGCCCGGACCAATCCTCCTGCAGGGAGACCATTCGAACGCGTCGTTCCGCAACATGATCCTCACGCCGATCCTCGGCAATCCCAAGTACGCCGAGATCGGCCCGATCCTGAAGGAAAGTGTCGCGCGCGGCGATGTCGCCGGTGTCGTCTCGGTGGTGACGGATCCTGACTACGCGATGCAGATCGACTGCGTCGGTTGGGCGGACATCAAGCGCCGCATCCCGATGCGTCCGGACACGATGTTCGCGATGTTCTCGTCCTCGAAGAGCGTTTGCGGCACGGCCGTGATGATTCTCGTCGCGGATGGCAAGATCGCCCTTGACGATCCTGTCGCGAAGTACATTCCCGAGTTTGCCGACATCAAGGTGGAGGAGAAGGGGCCGGATGGCAAGCCGCGGCTTGTGCCGCCGAAGCGCCAGGTGACGATTCGGGACGTGATGAGCCATGTCTCCGGCTCGCGTTACTGCCCGCCGATCGTCCGCCGCGACTTTCCTCTCATCGAGTGTGCGAGGCGGATGGCGCGTACGCCGCTCAGGCGCCAGCCGGGCGAGACCTTTTCCTACAACAACGCCGGCATCGATACGGGCGGGGCGGTCGTCGAGGTGGTGAGTCGCATGCCCTATGAGAAGTTTTGCGAGCAGCGCATCTTCCGTCCGCTTGGCATGAAGGACACGACCTTCAATCCGAATCCGGACCAGATCGCGCGTTTGGCGCGCTGCTACAACGGGGACGGCAAGCCGCTCGTCGATCAGGCGACCGTGCCACCCCCGCCACCAGACGGGAAGAAGCCGCCGAAGGAGCGCTACGCCGACCAGAACGAGTTGCCGGCGGGGTTCAGGATTCATCCGGCGCCGTCGGCGGGCCTCTACTCGACGCCGCTTGATTTCGCGCGCTATTCGCAGATGCTCGCGCATCACGGCGAGTGGAATGGCGTGCGGATACTCCCGGAACGGCTTTTCAATGAGGTCTATGTCGTCAAGCAGACGGCGGATTCGATCGAGTCTCCCTACACGATCGGCAACTGGATCCGTGGCGAGTGGTTCGGGCACTCCGGCGCGATGAAGACCGACCAGCGCGTGAATGTGCGCACGGGGCACTCGCGCTGCTATTTCGTACAGGTCTCACCGCCCGGCGGCGATGGCTTCAATCACGGCAAGGACGCCTGGAACGTCGCGTTGGACCGCATCCAGTGCGCGGACGGGGCGACGCCCTGTCTCGATCACACGACGCCACGCACGTCAGGCGGCAAGGTCAAGCGTGGCAGGTAGGAAGGGGGCCGTTGCCAATGGAACATGATTGCCTTGTCGCGGGGGCGGGAATCTGGGGGTGCACCTTGGCGCGGCGCCTTGCCGAGGCCGGACGCAGGGTTCTTGTGTGGGAGGCTCGCGCGGCAGTCGGCGGGAACGTGCGGTGCGAGACCGATGCCGAGACCGGCATTGAGATTCACATATACGGCTCGCATATCTTCCACACCCACGATCGCGCGGTGTGGGATTTCGTGCAGCGCTTCATCGAGTTCAACGGTTACCAGCACAAGGTGCTTGCCACCTATAAGGGCAAGGTCTACCACCTGCCGCTCGGGCTCACGCTCATCAACAAGTTCTTCGGCGTCGAGCTCAGGCCCGACGAGGTCAAGGAGTTCATGGCGGACGAGTCGCATTCCTCCGCGATTTTCGATGCCTTCTTCCGCGGTTACACCTCCAAGCAATGGGGTAAGCCGCCGGAGGAGATCGATCCCTCAATCATCAAGCGTGTGCCCGTTCGGGACAACTACGACACGAACTACTACAACGACTACTGGCAGGGCATCCCCTCCGACGGTTATAACTCTCTGTTCGATCGGCTTTTGGACCACCAGAACATCACCATCGAGTGCAACCGCGCGTTTTCGCTCTCCGAACTCCCGGACATTCCAACTTACTACTCAGGGCCTCTGGACCGGCTGTTCGACTACAAGTTCGGTGCATTGCCCTGGCGCAGCCTGCGGTTCGAGATGGAAAAGCTGCCGCTGGCGGATTTCCAGGGCACGAGCGTGATGAACTACACGGAGGCGTCTGTGCCCTACACGCGCATCCACGAGTTCAAGCACTACCATCCCGAGAAGAAGGACGTGATGGCGACGCCGAAGACCGTCATCTGCCGTGAATACCCCAGGCACTGGGAACCAGGAGATGAGCCCTACTATCCGATTGTCACGCCCGAGTCGACCGCACTCCTCGATAAGTACCGTGAGGAGGCGCGGCGGTATCCGAATCTGGTCGTCGGCGGACGTCTTGGCGGATACAGGTACCTTGATATGGATAATGCAATGTCCGCTGCACTGGAGGTGCCGATCGATGCGGTTTGCGGCGGTTGAATTGATGTTGTAATTTCTCGCTGAAAAATTACAATACTCTCAAGGTTGCAGCAGGGGCGGCGGATGGTGTAAAATGGACAACATGGCGTAAATGCGCCAGAAGAAAGGAACAAAGGAAATGATCACGTATATTGGCAAGGACAAGCTGGACATGGCTGCTGCTGCGGCCCACATGGCCGGCGATCGCATCCGCAAGGCACTCCAGGAGCACGGCGAGGCGCGCATCATCGTGGCGACCGGCGCGAGCCAGTTCGAGTTTCTAGAGGCGCTCGTCAAGGAACCTGGCATCGACTGGACGAAGGTGACCGGGTTCCACCTTGACGAGTACGTTGGTATCCCTGTCACGCACAAGGCGTCGTTCCGCGGCTACATGCGCGAGCGCTTCGTGTCGAAGACCCCTCAGCCGATGAAGGCGTTCAACGAGGTGAACGGCGAGGCCGCTGACACCGAGGCGGAGATCGACCGGCTCGAGGCGCTGATTCGCACGGCCCCGATCGACGTCGCGTGCGTCGGCATCGGCGAGAACGGCCATCTCGCGTTTAACGACCCGCCCTGCGACATTGACACGACCCGCGCCTACAAGGTGGTGCCGCTCGACGACAAGTGCCGCATGCAGCAGGTCGGAGAGGGATGGTTCGCGACGAAGGAGGACGTTCCGACGCATGCGTTCTCTATGACCATGAAGCAGATCCTCTGGTCGAAGGCGATCGTCTGCACCTGCCCCGATTCGCGCAAGGCCGAGGCCGTCAAGGGCGCGGTCGATGGTCCTGTCACTGTGCTGCTTCCGAGCTCGTTCATGCAGCTCCATCCGGACTGCGGCATGTTCCTTGATCCGCCTAGCGCGGCCCTGCTCTCGAAATGAGCAAGGGCCTTGCGTTTCTGGACTACGCCGTCATCGCCGTGTTTTTTGCGGTGATGATCGGTGTAGGGGTCTACTACAGCCGGCGCTCGAAGTCGTCTGACCAGTTTTTCGGCAATGACAAGACCGTGCCGTGGTGGCTGAGTGGCGTCTCGTTCTACATGAACAGCTTCTCGGCGCTGGCGTTCGTGATGTACTCGGCGCTCGCGTACAAGTTCGGGTGGGTTCCGGTG
>CACYCW010000197.1 GCA_902773015.1 uncultured bacterium | reverse complement strand
CTGGAACGTGAAGTGGCCGGCCTCCTTGCCGCCGGAGTTCTTCTCGCAGAGGTGGCAGCCCATGCAGCCGACGCCGCAGACCTTGCGCACCTGCGGTCCCTTGTCGGGGTTCGCGCAGAGGACGTGGATAGTCGCGGACGCGGGCACGAGCTCGATGATATGCTTCGGACACGCCGTCACGCACTTGCCGCAGCCGATGCACAGGCGCTTGTCGACCTTCGCCAGACCGTCATGGATGGAGATCGCCTGCTTCGGGCAGACGTTCGCGCACGCGCCATAGCCGAGGCAGCCGTAGGTGCAGCCCTTGTCGCCGCCCGCCGTCGCCGCCGCCACGTTGCAGTCGCAGATGCCGTTGTAGTCGCCGACGCGAATCGCCTCCGACCGCGTGCCGCAGCACTTGACGAGCGCGACGCGCCGCTCCGTCGCCGTCGCCTCGACGCCGAGAATCTTCGCCACTGCTTTCGCGACTGCATCACCGCCCGCTGCGCAGGCGCCGTTCGGCGCCGTGCCCGCGACGAGCGCGCGCGCATAGCCGTCACACCCGGGGAAGCCGCATCCGCCGCAGTTCGCGCCGGGGAGCTCCGCCGTCACCATGCCGATGCGCGGATCCTCCTTGACGCTCAGGTATCGGTCGGCGACCGCAAGCGCAACCGCCGCGACAAGCCCCACGCCCGCGATGACCAGAATTGCCGTTAACATCTTTCTCCTTTCCTCGATTGCAGTCGATTGCCGTCGAACTCACCACCTCAGTACGGCAGCTTCACCAGCCCCGAGAAGCCCATGAAGGCGAGCGAGAGAAGCCCACCCGTGACAAGCGCGAGCGCGATGCCGCGAAAGCACCGCGGCGGATCGGCGTGCGCCAGCTTCTCGCGGATTCCCGAGAAGATGACGAGCGCGACGCCGAAGCCGATCGCCGCAGAGAACGAGAAGAACACCGACTCGAAGAAACCCGTCCCCTGCTTGCAGTTGATCTCCGCCGCGCCCAGCACCGCGCAGTTCGTCGTGATGAGCGGCAGGAAGATGCCAAGTGCCGCGTGCAGCGGCGGCAGGAACCGCTTCATCGCGATGTCAATGAACTGCACGAGCGCCGCGATCACGAGGATGAACGCGAGCGTGTGGATGTAGCCGAGGTCGTTCGGCGCGAGGAGCCAGTGGTCGAGGCACCAGGTGACCGCCGCGGCGACCGTCATCACGAACACAACCGCGCCCGACATGCCGAGCGCCGTCTCGGTCTTCTTCGACACACCCAGGAACGGACAGCACCCTAAGAAGCGGCTCAGGACGAAATTGTTCACGAGAACCGCACCCACGAGAATCATCAAGTAGTAGCTCATGTCCTGAATTATACTCTTTTTAACATCTGTTAGACAAGGGAAACTTTACAAGAGGCTGCCTGTGGAGTGCCCAGCAGCTCTCAGTTGGGCTTGAGGAACATCTCCACCACGGGAATCTCCGTGTGGGGCTTGCGGACCGGGAGCATCAGCGACGCGGGCATATCCTTGCGAATGGCGCCCGAGACGTGACGCGGCTGCTGGATGAGCACCTCCGAGCCGTCGTTCAGCAGCTGCGCGTAGGCGACACGGTCGGCGAAGGTTATCGGCAGCACCTTGATCGGCCATTCGAGGATATGCAGGTAGAGCGTGTTCGTCTTCGGGTTGTAGGTCATCTTCGTGCCGTCCGGGGTCTGTGCGCGCAAGTCCTCGGGAGCTGCGGTGCACCCGTAGATCGATCGGCTGTTCGCATCCATCCACTCGCCCATCGCCTTGAGCCTCGCCACGGCGCGATAATCGAACTCCCCGCGCGCCGTCGGGCCGACATTGAGCAGCAGGTTGCCCTTCTTCGAGACCGAGTCGATCAGAATGAAGAGAAGCTGACGAGGCGACTTCCAGGTATCCTGGTCACGGTGGTAGCCCCACGAACCGGAGAACGTCTGGCAGGTCTCCCAGTAGACTTCCTCGCCGTTGAACGTGGGACACTTCGGCACGATCACCTGCTCTGGCGTCTTGATGTCCCAGCCGCCGACGATGTCCCTAAGGCCGAGGCGGTCGTTGACAATGATCTGCGGCTGGAGCCGTCGCGTGAGCGCGAGAAGCTCCTCACTGTGGTAGTCCTCGCGTCCGTTCTTCCCGATCTCGTGATAGCCGGGGTGGGTGAAGTCGAAGAATATGATGTCGATCTGGCCGTAGTCGGTCAGAAGCTCGGTGACCTGCCGCTGCATGTATGCGCGGTACTTGCCCATGTCGCGCGTCCTGTTCGCCTCGGCGGCCCCCTGCTTGCCGAGAATGTCATGGAGCGGATGGATCGTGTCGATCCTGAAGTCGGGGTGATGCCAGTCGATGATCGAATAGTAGAACCCGACGCGGATGCCCGCCTCGCGGCAGGCGTCGACATACTCCCTCACGAGGTCGCGGTGAAACGCCGTGTCCGAGATCTTGAAGTCGGTAGTCTTCGTGTCCCACATGCAGAAGCCCTCGTGATGCTTCGTGGTGAGTACCATGTAGCGCATACCCGCGGCCTTCGCCTTCGCGACCCAGTCCCTGGCATTGAAACGGTCGGGGTTGAACCGGGGCTTGTAGCGCGACTCGTAGTCCTCGGGGCGGATCCGCTCATACTTCTGCACCCACTCGTGCCGACCGAGCGTGGCGTAGAGCCCGAAGTGGATGAACATGCCGAACCGGGCCTCGGCCCACCACGCCATGCGCGCGTCCTTCTGGGCCTTCGTCTCCTTGGGGAGGCGCGGGTCCTCACGCAGCTCGTACCGCTCCTCAGCGTCGGTGCCGCCCCCCGATACGGCTGCCGTAAACACCGCAACCGCCATAAGCAGGGTCTTGGCACCTGCTGCCCATATTGTCGTCTTTCGAGTCATCGTCACTGTCCTTTCTGCTTGTGTTTGGTGATTCTCCTGGTGCGAAATCCCGACGGCACCTCACTTCACGACTTCCACGCCGTTCGGTACGGAATACTTGAGCTGCGGCTTGCCGTTGACACGGCACCATGAGACGCTGATCTCGCCGAACGGCGACTGGTAGGTGGCCGAGAAGGAATCGACACCCTCTAAGTAGTGCGGACGAAATGCGACCTTCCTGAAGCCCGGCTCGACAGGCACGATGCCCGCCGCATACTCGTACGCCCATGCGGAAAGATCACCGAACATGATATGGTTGTGCGAAGCACAGCTGTTCCAGTGCTCGCGAAGCGTGCCGTCGCCGAACGTGAGCCAGTAGACCCAGCCAGGTTGCTCCGGCTGCGTGAAGAGCTTCCATGCATCATCCGCATAGCCCCGATCCGCCAGGACGCGCGGCACCCACTTCGCGCCGAGTATGCCGAACTTCGCGCGATGTCCGTTCGCGCGGACAGCCTCCACCAGGCGCGTCGCGACCTTCGCCTCCTCGCCATCCGCGCACAGTCCCTTGAAGAACAGCGGTGCCGCCAGCGCCGTCCACTCGCCGTTCGCGTAAAGCCCGTCTCCCTTGTAGAACACACGGGTGAACCCCGCCTTGATCCGCTCCGCCACGGCATCGCATCCCGTTGCAAGCAGCTCATCCCCGAACCGGCGCGCCCAGAACGCCAGACGGCGGTTGAACATGTAGACGTAAGCGCTGTCGGTCACGCGAACGGACGGTGCGTCCTTGGGAACCGGCGGGCACCAGTCGCCAAGCCCGTATTCGTAGAGCCCGTCCGCATCGGCCTTCGTCGAGATGAAGGCCAGATACCGCTTCATCGCCCCATACGCCTCGCGGGCCGACGCATCATCGCCGTAGAAACGATAGAGCTGCCAGGGGATCTCGAAGATGATCGCGTCCCAGGCCGGACCCGAGCCCCAGCCATAGCCGAATGCCGGCGCACATGGGACGATGCACGGGACCGCGCCGTTCGCGCGCTGCGCATCGAGCATCATCCGGAGAAAATGCTCATATCCAGCCCGCGCGGCAAAATTCCAGAGCCCCGTCTCCATGGCCAGCTGCGCGTCACCCGTCCAGCCGTTCTTCTCGCGGTGCGGACAGTCCGTCGGAATCCCCACGAAATTGGAGAGATAGCTCCGCTCCGTCGCCGCCTGAAGCGCGGTGAATGTCGCGTCCGATGTCTTCAGCGTCCCGGCGCGCCCAAAGGCGGAGTGGACGAACCGCGCGCGGATCGCGCGAACGCGCGCCTTGCCGAGGACGGACACCTTGGCGTAGCGGAAGCCGTGATAGACGAAACGCGGATGCCACCTCTCGCCCCCTTCGCGTCCGGCGAGCGTGTACTCGTCGTGCTGGACCGGTCGCGGATCGCCGCTGCGCACCACATGCCCGATGACATGCTGGAGCAGCGAATTGGACGGCGTCAGCGACTCGTCGTAGTCGATGGCAACCTTCGCGCCCGCCTCGCCCGCGACCTCGATCTCGCACCAACCGGAGATATTGGCGCCGAAGTCGTAAATGTCGGCATCATCCGGCGCCTTCAGCACTCGCTTCGGCTCAAATGCCTCGAATTCGCGGCACGGCACGGCGTCCTCGGCGCTGACCGCGCAGAGGGGCGCATAGGTCTCGACCTTCGCCCCGCGCTCGTGCGGACGCTTCCCCTCCAGACGCGCGTCATACCACTCGCCGTTCCGAAGTGCCGTGAATACGATCGGCGAATCGTACGCCCGCCAGGCGCCGTCCGTGATGAAGAGCTCCTGTCCGTCCACCACGAGACG
>CACYCW010000196.1 GCA_902773015.1 uncultured bacterium | reverse complement strand
TTCGACCTCGAGGACTTCAACCGCGGCTCCTACGTCGAGGCCGTCGAGCGCAAGGTGCTCGCCGAGAACCTCACCAAGGTGCTCTACCCCAACGACAACACCACCCAGGGCAAGGAGCTGCGCCTTCGCCAGCAGTACTTCTTCGTCTGCTGCTCGCTCAGGGACATCCTGCGCCGCTACCGCCGCAACAACTCGACCTGGGACGCCCTGCCGGACAAGGTGTTCATCCACCTCAACGACACCCACCCGACGCTAGTCATCCCCGAGCTGATGCGCATCCTCGTCGACCACGAGGGGCTCGGCTGGGACAAGGCGTGGGACCTCACGCGCCGCTCGACCGGCTACACCAACCACACGATCCTCCAGGAGGCGCTCGAGAAATGGCCGGTGCCGATGATGGAGCGGCTTCTCCCGCGCCACCTGCAGATCATCTACGAGATCAACGGGCGCTTCCTGCAGAAGATCAGTGCGCTCTATCCGGGCGACATCAAGAAGCTCCAGCGCATGTCGCTCATCGACGAGGGCGGCGAGCGCTACGTGCGCATGGCGAACCTCTGCGTCGTCGGCACCTCGTCGGTGAACGGCGTCGCCCGCCTGCACACCGAGATCCTGAAGGAGAGTCTATTCAAGGACTTCTACGAGCTCTGGCCCGACAAGTTCCGCAACGTCACCAACGGCATCACGCCGCGGCGCTGGCTCCTGAAGGCGAACCCGATGCTCTCGCAGCTCATCACCGAGGCGATCGGAGACAGCTGGATCACCCACCTCGACGAGCTGCGCAGCCTCGAGAAGTTCGCCGGCGACGACACCTTCCTCGACGGCCTCGGCAAGATCAAGCGCTCCAACAAGCGCCAGCTCGCCAACTGGACGGGCCGCCACCTCGGCATCACACTCGACCCCGAGGCGCTCTTCGACGTGCAGGTGAAGCGGCTTCATGAGTACAAGCGCCAGTTGCTGCTTGCGCTCTACATCATCATCCGCTACAACCGGCTCCTCCGCGACCCGACCTACGATCCCGTGCCGCGCAACTTCATCTTCGCGGCGAAGGCGGCTCCCGGCTACTACATGGCGAAGCTCATCATCCGCCTCATCCACGGCATCGCCGGCGTGGTCAACTCTAACCCTCGCACGCGCGGCAAGATCTCCGTCGCGTTCCTGCCCGACTACCGGGTGTCGCTTGCGGAGAAGATCATGCCCGCGGCGGAGCTCTCCGAGCAGATCTCGCTCGCCGGCATGGAGGCCTCGGGCACTGGCAACATGAAGTTCATGATGAACGGCGCGCTCACGCTCGGCACGCTCGACGGCGCGAACGTCGAGATCCACGAGGCGGTCGGAGACGAGAACATGTTCCTCTTCGGCCTGCACGCCGACGAGGTCGCCGCGCGTCGCGCGACCTACGTCTCGCGCGACGTCTACCGGAACGATCCCGAGATCAAGGCGGCGATCGACATGATTCGCCAGAACGTCTTCTCGCTGCTCGACCCGGGTCTCTTCGACCCGATCGTGCGCAACCTCCTCGACTACAACGACTATTACATGCTGCTGGCCGACCTGCGGTCCTACTCCGACGCTCAGGACCGCGTCGACGCGGCCTATCGCGATGCGAAGGGATGGAACCGCATGTCACTCGTGAACATCGCCCGCTCCGGCCACTTCTCCTCCGACCGGGCGGTGAAGGAGTACTGCGAGAACATCTGGCACGTGAAACCCGTCCAGTTCGGCTTCACCTCTTGACGGCCGCCCGGTTGCGGGGTGATCGGTCGGTGAATTGCGTGAATACAGCGCGCAATTTTCCCTGCAATTATCCCCCGCCATTGCCAATTTTTGGCGAGCGGGTTGACCTATGTGATATAATGGTAGACCATCATGGCAGACACATCGAGCATCCGCAAGTTCAAGGACGCGGCTGACTACACGAAGAACTTCATCGTGCAGGGGGAGATCGACAAGTATCTCCCCGGCGGGCGGCATTTCATCGACGACGCGCTTATCCGGCGGCTCATCGCCGAGACGGACGGGCAAGAGCCCGACCCCGTGCGCGTCCGCGAGATAATCTCCAAGGCCGAGTCGACCTGCGAGACGCTTCTCCCGGAGGAGACGGCCGTTCTCATGCAGGTGACGGATCCCGCGCTCTTCGAGGAGATGCGCGCCGCGGCAGACCGCATCAAGCACAAGGTCTACGACAACCGCATCGTCATGTTCGCGCCGCTCTACATGTCCAGCCGCTGCGTCAACGGCTGCAAGTACTGCGGCTTCCGCAGCGGGAACGAACTGCAGAAGCGCCGCGTGCTGACGATGGACGAGCTCAAGCAGGAGATCGACGTCCTCGCCGGTCGCATCGGCCACAAGCGCCTCATCGCCGTCTACGGCGAGCATCCGACGACCTCGACCGAGTACATCGCCGAGTCGATCGAGACGTGCTACGGGCGGCAGGTGAAGGCGCCGCGCACCGGCGCGAAGGTCGGCATTCGCCGCGTGAACGTGAACGCCGCGCCGCTCCCGATCGCGGACCTCAAGTTGCTGCACTCGGTCGGCATCGGCACGTTCCAGGTCTTCCAGGAGACGTACGACCGCAAGCTCTACGAGTCGATGCATCCGGCGTGGAGCGTGAAGGGCAACTACGACTGGCGCACGACCTGCTTCCACCGCTGCATGGAGGCGGG
>CACYCW010000195.1 GCA_902773015.1 uncultured bacterium | reverse complement strand
CTTCGCGCGCTTGAAGAACAGGCGGAACTGCTTCTCGCGCATCCCGTAGATGGCCTTGGCCTTCTGCTTCTCGCGCAGCTGGACGCCATACTCCGACATCTTCTTGCGACGCTTGTTCGCACCGTGCTGACCGGGCGGGTTCTGACGGTTGTTGAGCACCTTGTCGGGGCCGAAGATCGGCTCGCCGAAACGGCGCGAAATCTTTGTTCTCGGACCAGTGTAACGACCCATGATCAAACCCTCCTGCGCTTGCGTGCACGGCAGCCGTTGTGCGGAACCGGCGTCGTGTCGGTGATCTGCGTGACGCGAATGCCCGCGGTCTGAATCGCCCGCACCGCGCTCTCGCGGCCGGCGCCAGCGCCCTGCATGCGCACCTCGCACTCGTGCATGCCCTTCGCGACCGCGACGCGCGCCGCGTCCTGTGCGACGATCGTCGCCGCGTACGCCGTCGACTTGCGCGAGCCCTTGAAGCCGGCCTTGCCGGCCGAGCTCCAACTGATCACGCCGCCGCGCGCATCGGCGATCGAGACCTGCGTGTTGTTGAACGTCGAGCGGATGAACGCGATCCCCGCGGGAATCGACTTGCCCGACTTGCGGGCCTTCTCCTGAACCGACTGCTCGCCCTCGGCGGCGACAGGGGCCCCGGCAGGCGCCGCCGGCGCCTCCTCCTTCTTGATCTCGTCACTCATTGAAATGACCTCCGTTTAGCGACCGGCCTGCTTCGGCATCGCGATCGACACGCGCTTGCCGCCCTTGCGGGTGCGCGCGTTCGTCTTCGTGCGCTGCCCGCGGACGGGCAGCCCCTTCTTGTGGCGCAGACCGCGGTACGACCCGATCTGGATCAGGCGGCGGATGTTCTGCGACACCTCGCGGCGAAGGTCGCCCTCCACCCGGTAGTGCTCCTGAATGTACGTTGTGATCGCGTGGATCTCGTCTTGCGTGACGTCGTCGGCCCTCTTCATCGGGTCGACCTTGGTTGCCGCCAGCACCTCATCGGCGCGACACGGCCCGATACCGTGAATGTAGCGGAGAGCGAAGCGAATGTGCTTCTTTCCCGGAACATCCACACCCATCATTCTCGGCATAGTATTCGCTTACCCTTTCTTAACCCTGACACTGCTTGTGACGCGGGTTCGTGCAGATCACGCGCACCACGCCCTTTCGGCGTATGACGCGACAGTTCTCGCAAATGCGACGAACGGAACTACGTACTTTCATTTGTGTCTTTTTTTTACTCTACAGAGTGGTCGAATGTCCGTATAGTATATCAAAAAGTGCGCCTAGCGCGCAAGGGGGTAAATTTGGAAATTTTCAGTTGGCCGGACGGTAGCCGTCCTTGAGCGAACAGGTGCGATTGAAGACCAGCTCCCCGTCGCAGACGAAGTAGCCCGTGCGCTCGAACTGGAAGTGATCCCCCGCCTTCGCCTCCACGAGCGACGGCTCGACGTAGCCCCTCACCACCTTCAGGGAGTCGGGATTGAGGAACTTCAGGAAGTTCTCGCTGCCGTCCTTGAGCGGATCCTTCTCGAGGAAGAGCCGGTCGTAGAGCCGCACCTCGGCTGGGACGCCGGTCGCGCAGTCGACCCAGTGGATCGTGCCCTTCACCTTGCGCCCGTCGGCCGCATTGCCGCCCCACGAGGCCTCGTCCCAGGTGCCGTGGATCTCGGTCACCACGCCCGCAGCATCCTTCACGCAGCCCGTGCAGCGGAAGATGCACGCGCCCCTCAGGCGCACCTCCTGCCCCGGCGCCATGCGGAAGAACTTCTTCTCCGGCACCTCCATGAAGTCCGCCCGGTCAATCCAGATCTCGCGCCCAAACGGCACCTGCCGCGTACCCGCTGACTCATCCAGCGGGTTGTTCGGCAATTCGACAAACCTCACCCCTTGTCCCTCATCCCTCACCCCTTCTTCCCAGTTGTCGATCACAACCTTCACCGGATCCAGCACCGCCATCCGGCGCGCCGCGGTCTTGTTGAGCTCCTCGCGCACGCACCACTCCAGGAGCGCGGGATCCGACTCGCTCTCGACCTTCGAGACGCCGATGCGGTCGCAGAACTCGCGTATCGCCCCCGGCGTGTAACCGCGGCGCCGCATGCCGCAGACCGTGGGCATGCGCGGGTCGTCCCATCCGTCCACCACCTTCTCGCTGACCATCTGCAGCAGAAGCCGCTTCGACATCACGGTGTACGTGAGGTTGAGCCGAGCAAACTCGCGCTGCTGGGTGCGGATCTTCACGCCGTTCCTCACCGGCAGGAGCCCCTGCTCGTCCATACGGTCGACGACCCAGTCGTAGAGCGGACGATGCACCTCGAACTCCAGCGTGCACATCGAGTGGGTGACGCCCTCAAGCGCATCCTCGATCGGATGGGCGAAATCGTACATCGGGTAGACACACCACCGGTCGCCGAGGTGGTAGTGGGCGACGTGGCGGATGCGGTAGATGACGGGATCGCGGAAGTGGATGTTCGGCGAGGCCATGTCGATCTT
>CACYCW010000194.1 GCA_902773015.1 uncultured bacterium | reverse complement strand
CAAAATTCACGCCTATGGTCAACCCAGCCACGCCCTGCCTACGGCAGCGTCGCCTCAAGGCGGTGTGTGCCGGCGGTGAACTCCTTCGCGACCGTCGCACCCGGCAGGGTCACCGCAGCCGTCGTACCGGCGGGAACGGTGAACTCCCAGATCCACTTCTGTCCCTCGTAGCGCCAGGCGCTCTTCACCAGCCCCGCGGCGGACCTGTATTCGGCCGTCACATGACCGAGCCGACGGTCGGGGACGGGCTTCATGACGATTCGGCGGAAGCCCGGCGCGGACGGATCCGCGGCGATGCCCGCCGCCGTCTTGTAGAGCCACGCGACGACGCAGCCGTAGGCGTAGTGGTTGAAGCTGTTCATGCCTACGGGACCGAAACCAGTCGCCTTCACGTAGCTGTTCCACCGCTCCCAGATCGTCGTCGCGCCCTGATCCACCGAGTAGAGCCAGCCCGGGAAGTTGTGATTGAGGAGAATCGAGTAGGCCAGGTCGCTCATGCCGTTTTCCGTCAGCGTGTCCATCAGGATCGACGTGCCCAGGAAGCCCGTCTGCAGGCAGCCGTCATTCGCCGCGACGTTCTTGCGCAGCGCCGCCTTCGTCGCCTCGCGCGCATCGCCATCGACAAGATCGAGCATGAGCGCGAAGAGGGCCGGCGTCTGCATGTCGCGAAAGACCGGCAAAATCATCCCGTCCTCCGTCGAGAAGAAGGTCGACTTGAGATGGGCCTTCGCGTCCACCACCATCGTCGCGTATTTCGTCGCGTCCGCCCCGATTGCGCGCGCCATCGCCTCCATCATCTGCGCGTCCCACAGCCAATGGCACGCACCAAGATAGTCCCAGTACAGGAGCGCGTCGGCCTTCGGACGCCGCGTGCCGTCCGGCCCATTATCGAAGGCGGCGTTCTGCGGACGGCCCGCGCCGCCGGCGGACTCGAGCTTCTCGAAGCTGAGCCAGTCCGCCCACTGGTAGTTGCGGCACTCCTTCTCGATCGCCCGGTGCTCGTACTTAGTCTCGTTGACGCGCGCCATGTACTTCTCCATCGCCGCCCAACTGTCGGTCACCACGCGCGTGTCGCCGAACATCTTCCAGATCACATAGGGGACGACCACGCCCGCGTCGGACCAGCCGAGACGCATCGAGACCTCCGACCCGTACTGCGCGACCGGCGAGACGCCCGTGAAGCCGCCGAGCGGGTGCTGCGAATCGACCACGTCGCGCATCCACTTGCGGAAGAACGAGCGCGTGTCGGCGTTGAACGACGCCGTCTCGACGAAGACCTGGGTGTCGGCCATCCAGCCGAGGCGCTCGTTGCGCTGCGGACAGTCAGTCGGCACGCTCAGGTAGTTGGAGAGCTGGCCCCAGCGCGTGTTCGAGATGAGGCGGTTGACGTGCCTGTCGCCGGTCTCGATGCGCCCGATCTCCATCGCCTTGGTGATGGACGTGACGGGCACGGACTCGATCTTCTCGATTTCGACGTCACCGGTGGCGGAGATTGAGATGTAGCGGTAGCCGAAGAACGTGAAGCGCGGCTGGTAGGTCTCGATGCCCGAGCCCGCGAAGGTGTAGACCACGCGCATGCCTTGCTCGGGAACACGCAGGTTCTCGCGGTAGACCGAGCCGGCGGGCCCGTCGTTGCCGCGCGCCGCCTCGCCGTTGCCGTCGTTGAGCATCTCGCCGGGAAGCGCCGTCAGCGTCACGCCGCGCGCCGCGCGGAAGCGGAAGCGCGGCACCGCCGCGCAGTTCTGCCCGAAATCGATGACCAGCCGGTCGCCCGGAGAGAAGGACATCCTCTCGCTCGGCGTGAACACGTGCTGCACCACGACCGAGCCGTAGACCTCGCCGCTCTTGCGGTCGACGGGCTTGACTGACTTCGTCCACTCGCAGTTGCTGCCGCTCCGATCCCGCCAGACGTAGGCGTTGACCGGCGCGAGAGCGAGATCGTCGCGCAGCGTCACCTCCGCGCCGACGGTCGGCACGATCTCGCCCTTGAACTCCTGGTTCACCTCGGCGCGTCCGAGGCCCTCGCCGAGGACGGGCTGGGGAATGCGCGCGTCGAACTCCTCGCCGTCGAAGATCGCCGCATGGGTGACGGCGCCGGCCGTGCCGGCCTTCCAGTCCGCCGCGGTCGTGCCGTAGCACTTGCGGGAGCCGTCGGCGAACGTGAGCTCGAGGACGCCGCGGAAGGCGCTCTTGCGACCGGCGAAGCCATGCTGGTTCGCCGGGCTAACGATCTTGTCGCGCCACCAGCCGGCGGAGACCTCGGCGGCGAACGCGTTGGACTCGCCCTTTCCCTTCCGCACAAGCTCCGTGACGTCATAGGTGAAGGAGCACTTCGTCTTCGTGACGTGGGTGAAGCCGGGCTTGAGGAAGTCGGTGCCGACGGCCTGGCCGTTGACGTAGATCTCGTAGACGCCGAGGCCGGCGGTCATCCACTTCGCGCACTTAACCTCGCGCTCGTTGGCGATGGTCCGCGCAAACCAGCTGGTGCCGTCCGCGGCGCGCGAATTGCCGACGACATTGCCGTCGAAGACGGGCGCGTCCGCAGCGGAGATCCACTGCGATTCCCGCCAGAGCGACGCGTCCAGCGCGCCGATGCGCGGCGCATTCGCGGCAATCGCCATCGACCCGGCGAGCGCGACGCCCGCCCCCATCATCTTGCTCATCCGTTTCATGCCCACTATTATAGCAAAATTTCCCATTCAGGACAGCCCCTCCTGCTTGGCGTTCTTCTCGGCCTGCTCGTCCTTCTTCGCGCCGCCGAAGTCGCCGGGCAGCTTCGCGAGGTCGATCTCGTCGACCGTGAAGGGCCTGGCTGTCCTCCAGGCGCCGCGGGTGAAGTCGGGACAGTCGATGGGTCGCGAGTTCGCGTCCACCGACCGTTCCGTGAGCTCGACCATCGCACTCCAGGCGGCGAGATCGTAGACGTCGGTGTCGAGCGGGAGCCCGTTCTGGAGGCAGTAGCTCCAGCGGAGGTCCATGATGAAGTCCATGCCGCCGTGACCGCCGACCTTCCTGGCGACCTCGCCCACGACCTTCCAGAACGGATGCTTGTAGCGCTGACGGATCTCCTCGGCCCTCTTCTTGTCGAAGTAGGCGTGGGTCGCGGCGTCGCCGCACTTCGACTCGAAGGTGACGAAGTAGCTCGGGGCGCTGTCGAGCGCGCCGGGCACGCGGCTGAGGTCCGGATAGCTGTGGAAGACGCCCTTCGTGCCAGAGATGAGGTTCAGGCGCGAATAGGGGCGCGGCGAAGCGACGTCATGCTCCAGGAGGATGGAGCGGCCGAGCTTGGTCTTGATGAGCGAGAGGTTCATGTCGCCCATCTTCACCTTGTAGTCCTTGCGCCAGTCGGTGTACATCTCGCGTCCGTAGCGGTGGTAGTT
>CACYCW010000193.1 GCA_902773015.1 uncultured bacterium | reverse complement strand
GCTTCCGCTTCCCCACGCCACCGAGACTCGCCCATCGCGTCGCCCCGTAGTACTGGTCGTCAAGGGAAACCTCGAACTCGTATGGCGAGGCGCTCTTGAAGTCCAGGAGATAACCCGAGTCGAACAGGTAAACCGTCTTGATGTCCGCCCCGTCCGACGCCTTGGCCACGTCGACCGCAAACCGCAGCTTTCCGCCCAGACCGACCTCCTTCGCCTTCGCGTCGCAGGCGATGCTGACCTTCGGCGCGTCAGGCCGCGGATACGCATAAATCCTGATCCAGTCCACCAGGAAGTCCTCGGGGAACGAGCCCCCCCTGGCATCAGAATTCTGCCACGTCGGATTCATGATCTGCCCGGAAAAGATCGGCTGCAGCGGCTGAAGCGACACGGCGTTGTCGATCGCGTTGAACGATCCGATGAGCTTGCCGTTCAGGTAGTAGGAGGTCTCGAATGGCGTCCACCGGCAGCCGAGCACGTAGAAGTCGTCCAGCGACCCCGGCAACGTCGAGTTGAATTTCCAGTTCTTGTGCGTCTTTCCGCATCCGCCGGCGTGGACATTGTGGTCGAGAATCCCCCTGTGCTCGCCGTCCGGCTTCTCCGTCCGCGTGAAGTAGTCCTCGAAGATGTCATACTCGATGCCGTCCAGGAACGGGTTCGTCACCGCATTCTTGCGATAAAGCCAGAACGCCGCCCACCAGCCGGACTCTCTGGTGAATCGCATCTTCGCCTCGAAATAGCCGTAGAGATACTTATTCTGCGTTCGAATCGAGGCCGTGCACAGGCGATTGCTCTCCTTGTTCCAGTCCGCACGGATGTGCAACAGGCCGTTGGAGACGAATGCGAGTTCCGGCCAATAGTCCGCACGGTAACCCGTGCCGTGCGGCTGGATCTCCCAGATTCCCTCGTTGATTTCCCCTCCCTCGAAGTCGTCATGCAGGACCAGATCCCAACCGGCCTTCCTTGGATCGAATTCCTGCAGGTTCTCAACGGTGAAGGGAACGGGCTGCAGAAGTTCCGAGCCCAACCCGGCGCCCGCAGAATACTCATCGATCACGATTTCCGCATCATCGCTCCCCGGCAGGTACTCGAGTTCGGTCGCGAAGCCGGCGGCGTTCTCCGTGAAAAACGCCGAATTCGTCACAAGTTCCACTTTCGCCGCATCGGCAATCGTATGCGCCAGGAAGCGCACACGGCCGTCGTTGCCGGCACTGATGCGGAAATCCGCCGGCAACGAGTCGATCCTGATCTCGCGCTGACCAAGCGCGGTCTCGTTCGTTCCGTGGCTCTCGACGAGTGAACAAACAATCACCCCGCGTTCAGCCTGCTGCCGCATCCCCAGTCGGAAGCTCGCCCCGCAGCCATGGAAGTTCATGTTGAGCGTCTGGTCGCGACGCCTGTCCTCGGCAACGGAATAGATCCGCACGGAACTGTCGAACGTCGAAGTCCGCGTGACCTGCGGCATCCTGAAGACATTGTCGCGGAAGGCGATGACACGGCGCCGACCTCCGCGATAGCGCGCCGTCGCCGTCGTGCGGCAAAGCCCGGGCGCAATGTCCTGGGTGACGATGGCGTCCGGTCTGTCGGTCAGGTTGCCGCAGTTGCCCTCGAAATCCTCCATGTCCGCGGCATCGACCCTCACCGTGACATTGCGCAGCCACGCCTCGGCACCCTTGCAGGCTCGAAAGCGGAAGCTCACCGACTCGGTCGGGAAGCTTCCGTCGGTCACACGCGTCTTCACCCGGTACTCCTTCCACGCCGATGTCAGCTCGAAACGCGGCAGGAATCGCCCGGAGACCTTCGATCCCTGCGCGTTCGCAAGACCGATGACCGCATTCGCGCCGCCCGTCCCCCTCGCCTCGAAAGCGAATTCAACTTCCGAGTTGGCGCGGCAACGCACAAAGCCCTTCCCGTTCAGGGCACCTCCGTAGGATCCCTTCAGATTCGACAGGTGGTGGACACGTTGCCCGTCCTCCGTCTCGACAGAGTATTCGCCAAGAGGCTTGAACTCGAACCAGTCGTCCATCACGAACTCGTCAACGGACAGGAACGTCCCTCCCGAGGCCAACGCACCGGTGGCCGCCAGCAGCAAACAGCAAATCATCCTCAAGCCAACGCCCATCAGCGGAAGATCAAGGCCATGCCAAGGTTCGTCTTGAAGGACGAAAGGACTGCCGTTGCCGTCGCATCGGTCCCGAAGTCCAACGCGACCGGCGTGACGCCGAGCGCGACTTCCTGCCGCCCGGACTCCGCGACCGTCTTCCACGCGCTTCCGTCCTTTGCAATGCCGACGCTTCCGCCCGACACGTTAAGCTTGAAGCTTCCAGACGCCTCACGCGGAGCGGACACCGTCAGCGACAGGGTCGCCGCAGGAGGAAGCATCACGCCGCCGTCCACGCGCTCGACGGAGGGATCCGCCGCAAGAACGGTCGTGCGCCGGCCAAGTTTCTTCGCATACGCCGCACGCCAGTCCGCCTCAACGGCGCCGATGTCCAGCTTGAGGCCGTTGACAAAGCGGGGATTGCCGTAAACGTCCTGTTCGCCAAGTGTCGCAGCGTCATACGCCGTCGCCTTGTTGCCGTTATCCACCGCCAAGCAGGCGTCGATCACCGGCTCGTAGGTCCCCTCGGCGACCGCCAGTCCGCCGTCGGACGCCGCCTCCTGGCAAACCGTTCGCGTCACTGTGAACTTCGTCACATTGTCCAGTTTCTGCTTCAATGCCGGACCGTACGCGCAGTTGACGAGAACGACTTCCGTGTCGGCGCCGGCATTGATGCCGCTGTTGGCGCCGAGGAGCAGCGTGTTGCGCAGGTCGTAGCAGTTCTCGATCGTCGAGGCGCCGTTGCCCGGACCGAACGTGCAGCTAGCGATCTCATTGACCATATAGGCGACGGCCCATCCCACGCAACGGTCGACGATCGAGTTCGACAGGCTCACGCTGCCCGTGCCGGCGCCGCGCAGGGCCGGACCGTTTCCGTCGGTGACGACGGTGTCGTCAAGGAACCGGCAGCGGTTGAAGCGTCCGCAGAAGGCGCCGCCGCCGCACCGCGCCGCGCAATTCGAGATCACGCAGTCCTCGATCGTCGGAACGGCGGACGCGTATGAGCTCTTGTAATAGGCCAGGACGCCGCCGCCGACCGAATTCTCGTCCGTGCCGACGTCCTTCGTCCGTCCGCCCGTCAGCGTAAAGCCCCGCAGGGACGCGCTCTTGCCGAGAACGACGCAGCGGATTGCGTTTTCGCCGAAACCGCTGTCCGTCTTCGAATCGGGCTCGCCGACGATGAACGACTTCCCTGCGCCGGCGCCGACAAGCGACACCCCTTCCGGAACCCAGGCCCGCGCCCGGACGACCGGCGTTCCGGAGAAGACCGCCGCGGTCTGCAGCATCGTCTTGTTCGTGTACATGCCCTCCGCCACATGGACGACGTCGCCCGCAATCGCCTGCCGCAGGCCCTCGGCCAGCGTCTCCTTGGGCGAATTCCGCGTACCGAGGTTGTTGTCGTCGCCCTGCGCGGCGTCGACATACCAGTTGTTGTCCGTGATTCGCGTCACGTTCACCGTCCCCTCGTACTCGGACGAAACAACGAAATGGAACGTCTTGCCGCTCACGCCCTGCGCCACGCCGTTGACGGCGAAATCGAGGAGCGGACGCGTCGTGTCGGCCACGAGGTCAAACGTCGCCCCCACCGGCGCGGGAATCTGATCGCCTTCGGAATAGGTCGGCGTCATTCCCGTCGTCACGAGGAACGGGACGCACTTGCGATACGCACCCGCCGTGAACTTTCCACCGCTCTTCGAGAAGTCCGGAAGGACGCCGTCGAGCGACGCCGTCGCATACCTGTAGGCCGTGGCGTCAAGCGTCCCGTCATAGAAGGCGAAGTCCTTGGCCGCCGACGCCGCCGTGACGCGGAAATCCCCTTTCACCGCATTGAGAAAACGCGCAATGCCGCTGCCCTCGACGTAATCACCGGTCAAG
>CACYCW010000192.1 GCA_902773015.1 uncultured bacterium | reverse complement strand
CTTGAACTTCAGCTTGTAGACGACGCCGGGCGAGGTGGAGATGATGTCGAGCCCGAACTCGCGCCGCAGCCGCTCCTGCACGATCTCCATGTGCAGGAGGCCGAGGAACCCGCAGCGGAAGCCAAACCCGAGCGCGAGCGACGACTCGTGGTGGAACGTGAACGCCGCGTCGTTGAGATGCAGCTTCTCCAGCCCCGCCTCGACCTTCTGGAACTCGTCCGTCGACATCGGGTAGATGCCGCAGAAGACGGTCGGGTGGATGTCGTGGAAGCCGGGCAGCGGCTCGGTCGCGCCGAGACGCGTCGTCGTCACCGTGTCGCCGATCTTGATCTCGCTCGGGTCCTTGACCGTGCCGACGATATAGCCGACCTCGCCGGCGGAGAGGCGGTCGACGGGCTTCTTCGTCGGCGAGAAGACGCCAACCTCGTGCACGGTGGTCGACACGCCCGAGCCCATGAACGTGACGTTCGTGCCGGCGGCGAGCGCGCCGTCCATCACGCGCACGTAGGTGATGACGCCGCGGAACTCGTCGAACACCGAGTCGAAGACGAGCGCCCGGAGCGGCGCGTCGACGCCTTGCGTCTCGGGCGGCGGGATGCGGCTCACAATCGCCTCCAGCACGGCAGGACAGCCCTGGCCCGTCTTCGCCGAGACGAGCAGTGGGTCGTCCATCGGGATGGCGAGGATGTCCTCGATTTCGCGCGAGACCTCGGGAACGTCCGCGCCGGGCAGGTCCACCTTGTTGAGGACGGGCACGATCTCGAGCTTCGCGTCCTGGGCGAAATAGGTGTTGGCGACGGTCTGGGCCTCGACGCCCTGCGCGGCGTCGACGACGAGGAGCGCCCCCTCGCACGCGCCCATCGAACGGCTCACCTCGTAGGCGAAGTCGACGTGTCCCGGGGTGTCCAGCAGGTTGAAGAGGTAGGTCCTGCCGTCCTTCGCGGTGTAGTGCATCGAGACGGGGTGGGACTTGATGGTGATGCCGCGCTCGCGCTCAAGGTCCATCGCATCGAGCGTCTGCTCCTTGAGTTCGCGCGCCGAGATGGCGTGCGTCAGCTCGAGAATGCGATCCGAGAGCGTCGTCTTGCCGTGGTCGACGTGGGCGATGATGCAGAAGTTGCGGATGTTGTCGAGCTTCATTGTGCGGTGAGCCAGTTGAACGATTCGATGAAAAGGTCGGCGTAGCGGCGCGCGGCGGCCGGCGAGTAGCGCCCGGTGTCGAACTCGAGGAAGAGCCGCGTCGCGTCGCGATGCTCCATGATCTCGACGTTGAACGGGTTCTCGGTCGCCGCCGTCTGCGCGGTGAGGGGAATCGTCTCCTCGATCATCCACGCGAACGGCCCGTCCTCGCGCACGGGTCCGGGGCTCATCAACTCGCCCCACTCGTCCTGGTAGATGAAGGTGAGCCGATCCTGTCCGGTCGGGTTGAGGTCGCTCACGTTGCGGAAGGTGTTGGCGTTCTTGATGCCGCGGAAGGTCCCCTGCTTGACGTGCGACAGCAGGTCCGACGCCGTCATCTCGGAAATGTCGTCGACGACGAGCGGCAGGTCGACCATGAATGCGCCGACGGTGCGCAGCTCGTCCTTCGTGACGCGGCCGTGGAAAACCCAGTCGATGAGCAGCGCGTTCGCAGCGGTGTGGCAGGCGAGTGCGCGCAGGGCTGCGGCGAGAAAGACGTGGTGGCGCGTCGCGCGCCGTGCGGCGAGGAAGTCGTCGAAGCCCGCGGGCAGGACGATCGGCAGCTCCATCGACCCGTAGCCGCGCGGTCCGTCGACATCCGGCGTCGGCAGCGTCGTGAAGGTGCCGGAGCGGATGAGTTCCCGAAAGAGGTTGCGCCCAGCCACGACGACCGGCGCGTTCGCGCGTTCCTCGCGCCGCGCCAGCACCTCGTAGTAGGCGTCGCTGGCAAGCTGTTCGCCGTTCCACGCCCGATGGGCGTCGTTGAGGATGAGCGGGAACGAGTAGCCGTCGCAGATGAGATGGTGGAAGTTGGACAGGAGATACGCCCGCTCGCCGCAGTCGAAGATCTTCGCCTCGAAGAGCGGGCTGCCGAAGACGGTGAACGACTGGACCAGCGAGGCCTTGTTCGCAAGAAGCTCCGCCTCGTCGGCCGACACGACGGGACAGCGGACGCCGCCGGCGGGCAGTTCCTGCCGCTGGAACGCCGCGCCGTCCGCATCCCGCCGCAGAACCGTGCGCAGCGCCACATGCGAGACACCGGAGGCGACAAGCGCGGCAGAGAGCCGCTCGAGGTCGATGCCGCGCCGCAGACGGAAGAGCTTCGCGAGGTTGAACATCATCGCCTCCGGCGCGACCGCGATCCGCTCGAGGACGTAATCCTGCAGGTAGTTGAGCGGGGCCTCTGGCAGCTTCGACCGGCGTACGCGGTGGAGAAGCGGCAGAAACCCCGCCGCACCGCAGAGAAGCAGCCCGCCGACGGTGATCCGCGCGGCGAGCTTCGAACCCGTCACAAGATCGGAGCTCTCGATGCCGAAGATGCCGATGAGCAACTCAGGCGCGACGAAGAAGACCGCCGCGGCGAGCGCCATCAACGCCAGTGCCGTCGCCGAACCGATGCGAAAGACGCCCGCGAGCTCGCGCGAGACGTCCGTCCCCCGCCGTTGCGCCGACTCCAGTGGACCGAGCGCGACGCTCACGCCGCCGAAGAACGTCGTCAGGCGGATGATGCAGAAGACGACGGCGCACACCGGGAGCGACTCCGAGTCCCAGGCGGACAGCACATACTTCGTAATCGCGAAGAAAAGGGCGGCGTGAACGAGCCAGACGGACGATTCGGCGAACGAGGTGCGCACCGAGCGGGCGAGCACGACGGGATCGAAGCCGAAGCGAAGGCGCAGCCCGACGCGCGACGAGAACGCCCACGGCACCAGCACCAGGAGCCCGGCAAGCTGCGCAACGACCGAACCGAGCACGATGCCGTGCATGCCCGCCAGCAGCGCAAGCGCGTAGGACGCGACGACATTGGCCACGACCTGAACGGCGAACGAAGCGATGCACACGAGCTCCCCGCCGCGCACGAACGCAAGATAGATAACCATCAGCTCGACTGACTGGAGGACAACGACGAGCGGGTACCAGTCCCAGTAGGGTGCCGAGAAGGCCGTCACCTCGTCGCTCGGGCCCATGAAGTCGAGATATGGCGTCTCGAGGAACATCAAGGCGGCGACGAGCGCCACACCGAGCGCAACGGACGCGACGACCCCCTGCCCGGCGAGCGCAGCGGCGCGGCGGTCATCACCCTTGCTGAACGCGAGGGAATAGACCCTGGATGTGCCGGAGGCCAGCAGCCAGCAGCAGAACGTGGCGAAGGAAAAGACGGGCATCAGCAGGTTCATCGCTCCAAGCGCGACCTCGCCGAGCACACGCCCGGCAATGATGCAGTCGATGAGGACAAGCATGTAGTCGGCGATGATGATCACCGTCGCCGCACCGAGAAACCTGAAGAATCTGCGATTGAACGTCATCCGGATCGCCCTGGTTGGCCCGAATGGCCATATTATATCAAATTCAGATAAAGAGCGACCAGCCGAGAAGCGCCGAAAGCGCGAGCGACCAAAGTGGGTTGAGCCCCTTCCACAACCGGTGAACGACGATGACCGCCGCAAAGATCACCGCGCCCTGCCAGCAGATGCCGAAGTCCCTCCCGGCAAGAAGATTCGCGAACGGGGCCGTGAAGACCGACGTGTCGGCGAAGAACACCACCGCCGCCGCGATGATTCCGACGACGCAGGGCCTCAGCCCCCGCATGAGCTGCGTCATCCACTCCGTCCCACGCATCCGACGCAGCCCGATGGCCGCCGCGAGCGCGATCACAAACGTCGGCACCGCCACTCCTAGCGAGGCGACGATCGCGCCGGCGAAGCCTTCACGCACCATGCCCACGTACGTCGCCGCATTGAAGCCGATCGGTCCCGGCGTCACCTGCGCAAGCGCGACCAGGTTCGCGAAATCCGCCGCCGACAGGTAGGCGTGGCGAAAGACGATCTCGTTCTGGAAGAGCGGCACCATCGCGTACCCGCCGCCGAACGTCAGGAGCGCCGTCTTCGCGAAGACGAGAAAGAGAGTCAGGAGGTTCACGACCGACGCGCCCTCCCCAGCGCACGGGCGACGGCCAGCGCGAGACCCGCCGCGAAACCGATGAGGACGACGAGCGTGAGGTCGACCTGCAGCACCACCGCCGCGAGAAACGCCAGCGCGGCGACCGTCCAGGCGAACGGACCGTCCAGCGCCGCGCGTGCAAGTCGCGCCAGCGAGAGGAGGATGAGCGCCGCCGTACCCGCCCTCACGCCGAGGAAGACATGGTTCAGCGTCGGCGAGTTGGAGAGCGACGCGAGCGTGCCGGCGATCAGCGCGACAAGGAGAAACGGCGTGAGCGTCACGGCGACCGACGCGACGAGCGCGCCCGCGACGCCACGCACGCGATAGCCGACGAGCACCGCCATGTTGATCGCGATCAGCCCCGGCAGCGATTGCACCACCGCAATCGTCTCGACGAGTTCGTCGGACGTGAGCCAGCGGCGGCGCGCGACCAGCTCGCGCTCAAGGAGCGGCAGCATCGCCATGCCCCCGCCCAGCGTCATGGATGAGACCCAGAGGAAGACCCAGCCGAGCGACGCCAGCCGTCTCAAAGCGCCTGGACCTTCATGGTGAGATTGCTCTGCGCGACGACGCGCACATCGGCGCCGACGGCGATGGGCGTCTCGGCCGACGCCGTCCACTCCGAGTCGCCGAGCATCACCCGCCCCGTGAGCGGCGGGTTGATCGCCTCCGTCACGCGCCCGATGCGCCCGACGCTCTCGTTGTCGAAGTCCGTGCCGTCCGAGACCATGCTGCCCACGAAAATCTTCTTGAGGAAGCGACGCAGCAGCACGATGTAGACCACCGAGAAGGCCGAGAACGCCGCAAGCTGCCAGGCGAGCGTGAACGCCTCGCCGAAGACAAACCTCAGCACCCCCACAGTCGCGGCGGAGAGACCGAAGAAACAGAGGACGAAACCCGG
>CACYCW010000191.1 GCA_902773015.1 uncultured bacterium | reverse complement strand
GACCTCTTCCACGCCCGTACGCTCGACCGCATCTTCATCGAGGAGCGCATCTACAAGCGCATCGAGAAGGAGAAGACGATGGAGGGCATCCTCGCGACGGTGAAAGACGGGTTCAAGCCGTTCCGCAAGGAGCTCCGCCGTGACGTGACGAACGAGGACGTCGAGCGCCTGCTCAAGCTGCAGATCCGCCGCATCTCCCAGTTCGACATCGACAAGAACCGCCAGGAGATCAAGGCCATCAAGGATGAGGAGCGCCAGGTGAAGGACAACCTCGTCCATCTCCGCGCCTTCGTCGTCGCCTACCTGAAGCGGCTCGTCAAGGAGTACAAGAAGAGCTATCCGCGGCACACCGAGATCGTCCGCGGCCCGTTCAAGCAGGTGGACGTGCGGGCGATCACGGCGAGCGAGCTCACGATCCGCTGGGACAAGGAGAACAACTACGTCGGCAGCGGCATCCGGGGCGGCGACGAGCTGTTCAAGTGCTCGTCGCTGGACGAGCTCATCTTCATCTGGAAGGACGGGCGCTTCAGGAAGATGCTGCCCGATGATAAGGTCTTCGTCGACAAGGACCTCTACACGGTCCTCCGCTACGACCAGGAGAAGGAGCGCGACACGCGCGATTTCATGCTGATCTACGAGGAGTGCGGCTACGGCTTCAGCTACATCAAGCGCTTCACGTTCGGCGGGCTCATCCGCAACAAGGAATATCGGTTGACGCCGCCGAAGGGGAAGTCGCGCATCCTCTTCTTCCAGGAGGGATGCCCCGATACGATCTACGTGAAGTACAAGCCCGCGAAGGGGCAGAAGATCCACCAGCAGCACTTCCTGCCGAAGGAGCAGGTGATGCGCACGAATCTTGCGACTGGGGAACCGGAGAAGCAGGACGTCGTCGCCATCCGCGCCGCCGGCACGAAGGGCAAGCAGCTCTCGACGAAGCCGATCGCCCGCATTGGCTCGGCGAAGGGCTCGTGGTGGGACGACCGCGAGCCGCCCTCGAAGGGCCTTCTCGACTAAGGAGTAGGACGTAGTCAGATGGACAGACCGGAATACAGGATCGGACGCATCGTGTTCGGCAGCGCTGCCTCGATAGAGGCGGCCTACGATCGGTTCAAGGGACAGGAGATCGATGAGGTCCGGCTGATGCCGGAAGGCGTCGGCCCGGCAATCCACCCGCATCGCCGCACGATTGTCAGCGAGCAGGATGTCGCCGGCATCGGCACCTTCTGCGGTCGCTCTCACCAGACGCTCACCTTCGCGCCGAGCGCGCGTCCGGGATGGTGGATCCGTCGCATGGACCAGCCGGAGCAGCTCGACACCAAGGTCGACATCTCGAACCTCTGGACGAGTGCGCAGAACCTCGTGCTGCGCAGCGGTTCGCCCCACAACTACCTGCGCATGGTCGAGCACATCATCGCGCTCCGATGCGGGCTCGGGATCGATGACGTTCTGCTGAAGGTGCGATCCGGCGATCCGCCGCTCTTCGACCAGTCCTCGCTGCCGCTCATCCGCGCGATGGAGAACGCGGGCATCACGGAGACGGCCGACGATGCGACGTACGTGACTGTGAAGGAGCCGCTGGCGTTCGGCGGTTCCCGCGGTGACTTCCTCCTGCTCCTGCCGGCGGAGCCCGGCTGCCGCAACCTGCGCGTCGACTGCGCGATTTCCTGGAAGACGATCATCGGCGACCAGCGCGTCCTCTTCGACGTGACGCCCGAGACGTTCACCTACGCCGCGCTCGCGCGCACGAACGCGACACATCGGCAGTATCTCCTGGCCAAGACGATCGGCAAACTCTTCGCGGCGACGCGCAACTGGGGGTACAACGAGCGGAACATCCTCATCCACGGTCCGCGGCGCTTCTACACCGAGCCTCGCTTCCAGGTTGGCGAGAAGTTCCTTGAGCCGGTCTGGCATCGGGCGACGCTCGACCTGCTGGCGGCGATCGCGCTCATCGGCGACCATCGCTTCTGCGGCACGGTCGTCTCCTATCGCGCCGGCCATACGCTCGACTGCGATGCCGTGCGCGCCCTCTGCCGGAACGATCTCCTCGTCCGCGCGCCCTAGGCCGGCGGCAGCTTGGTTTTCGCGCATGATTCAGTAATTTTCTGCTTGAAGGATCGGTCGTGTGTTGCAGGAATCCATCCGAATATGCTATAATGCCTGTGCTGGGATTTCCAGCGCAAAACTCATAGGGAAAGGAAAACAGGAAATGAGAAAGCTCATGGTTGCTGCGGCGATCGCCGCTCTCGGGTTGGCCCTTACCGGCTGCGTGTCGGCCGGGGGTCCCTCCATCACATCCGCCATCGGCATTGGTGGTGTCATCGATGACAACGGTTCGCCGGCGTCGTTCAACGTCGACAACAGCGTCAAGCCGATCAAGTGCGGCGAGGCGACGAGCAAGGGCATTGTGCTCTACGTCTCTGGCGACAGCTCGATTAAGGCGGCGATGGATGCGGGTGGCATCACCAAGATCCATCACATTGACTACCGTGTCTTCAACATCTTCAACCTCTACAGCAAGGCGACAACGATCGTCTGGGGCGAGTAAGTCGTATCGCGGCTCCTGCCGTGTTTGGCGAGCGCACCGACTGTGCGCCGCATCTTGCGCGCCGTGACGGTCGATGTCACGGCGCGTAAAATCTTGCCCCCTCGGCAGGTGGCCGCAGAATTATGATATAGTAAGCGCGCGATTGCCTTAATAGGAGGCGCGCGAATGAAAGAAAGCACGGGCGGAAAGCCGCGATTGCATGCGCGGAATTCTGCAATGACCCATCGGAATATGGTATAATTTCCCCGTGATAAGGAATGTGGAGAAGTGGGCGCTCACGCGGGAGACGATCGGCGACGACCGGCTCTCCGTTGTCATGCCGCTCTACCATCTCGCAGGGGAGACGGAGCACAACCTCGTCGAGGTGGCGGATCTCTTCGAGCATCACGGCATTCCCGCCGAGCTCGTGCCGGTCGACGACGGCAGTGGCGACGGCACGGACGCGATTCTCGCGCGAATCGCCACCGACAGCTCGCGTTGGCGGCATGTCACGGTGCGTCCCGTCATCTGCCGTCTGAACGGCGGCAAGGGCACTGCGCTGCGCGCGGGCTTCGCGGCCTCCACCGGACACTACGTGATGCTGCTTGACGGCGATCTCGACATCCACCCCAAGCAGACGCCGTGGTTTTTCGACCAGATGCTCGACAAGAAGGCCGATATCGTGGTCGGTTCGAAGCGGCACCGCCATTCCGTCGTGCAATACCCTTGGCACCGCCGTGCCGTGAGCTGGGTCTACTTCACGCTGGTGCGGCTCTTTATAGGACTGCCGATAACCGACACGCAGACCGGCATGAAGCTCTTTCGCCGAGAGGTTCTCGGCGAGGCGCTCGGCCGCATGCTCGTCAAGACGTATGCGTTCGATCTCGAGCTTCTTGCAATCGCCCGCCAGCGCGGCGCGAAGATAGCCGAGGCGCCGGTGGTGATACGCTTCGGCAACAAATTCGGCGCGCTGAGCCCGACGACGGTGCGCACGATGGCTCTCGATTCTCTCGCTGTTTTCTACAGGCTCAGGGTGCTCAAGTACTACGCTAAGGCGGAAGTTCCGCCGAAACTGGACCGCGACCCGCTCGTGTCGGTCGTGATAGCGTGTCCTTCCGCCAGCTGGATGCTTAAGGAGTGCCTTGCCGGAATAGCGGCCCAGACGTACGGCAACTTCGAGGTCGTCGTCCTGCCGGACGCGGAGCTTTCGCCGGATGAGAACGTTTCGGACGCGATACCCGGCGATCGCGTGAGAATTGTCGCGACGGGCAAGGTTCGCCCGGCCGAGAAGCGCAACCGCGGCATAGCTCTCGCGAAAGGCGAAATAGTCGCGTTCATAGACGACGACGCATACCCCGACGCCCACTGGCTCGAATATGCGGTCAGGTACTTCGGCGACAGGACGGTGGGCGCAGTCGGCGGACCCGGCGTGACGCCGCCCGGCGACCGGTATCTCGCGAAAATAGGCGGGCGCGTATACGACAACGTTCTCGTTTCGGGCAACTACCGCTACCGCTACAAGGCCGGCGGGGTGCGTCGCGATGTCGACGACTACCCGAGCTGCAATCTTCTCGTGCGCAAGTCTCTGCTCGACTCGTTCGGCGGCT
>CACYCW010000190.1 GCA_902773015.1 uncultured bacterium | reverse complement strand
GGTGTCACCGGTCTCCGCGCAGCGATACCTCTTCGTACGCGGGTCATAGTAGGAGATCGACAGTCGCGGTGTCGCCGGAGCGCCGTCCGCGACAAAGTAGCGGCGGAACTCGATTTCCTTCGGACGCCCCTCCCGGTCGTTCTGACGCATCCACTCGAACGCCGCGCCCTTCGGCAGGTAGCCATCCGGCACATATCCCTTCGGGAAGAGCCGGTATGTGATCGTGACGACGTCGTTCGTCTCGACCGTCAGCAGGTCGCACGTCTCGTGCACACGCAACCCCTCCGAGATGATGCCGCTGAAGTCGGCGGGCTGCCCTGCGGAGGGGAGCGGCTGCACCGCGATGTCGATCGGCGGCGTCTTGCTGCTGAAGGAATTCTGGAACGAGAACGAGAACATCCCGCCGCGACGCGACCCGCGCTCGCTCACCATGCCCTCGATCGTGAACGAGAGACGTCCGCGATACGGCACGTCGTAGCGGGCCGGAACGGAAAGACGCTTCAGGATGTTCGAGGGATTGGACGGGGTGCCGTCTGTGAGATTCTGCGCGGCGCCGGTGAAGGTGAGGCCGAAGTTCGACGAGGGCGCGATCTGGATCTGTCCGACCGAGGCGGACTTCGGATACTCAAGCGTGAGGATGAACTCGAAGGGGTCGCCCACCTGCAGGGTCTTCTTGCTCGTCATCACGTTCGCGGCGATGCGCACGGGCTTGCGTTCCTCTTCCGATCCGAACGAGAAGCCGAATCCGCCGCCGAATGCCTGCTGCATCATCTGCTGGTGCCGGCGCTCCATCTGCTCCATCATCTGCCGAATGTCCTGCGCGTTCGCGGCGAAGACTAGCGTGAAGGCGACGGCAAGGCAGGCGAGCGCGCGGATGCCGCGGCCGAGGAGCCAGAGGATGAGGACAATCGCGGCGAACCCGCCGACGACGAGGCCGATGCGGCCGAGCCAGGCGTGACGCAGGATCGGCCGCAGCACCTGCCGCCACATCGGCAGCTCGACTGTCGGGTTGTCATGGCGCAGCGCCAGCGCGGCGACGATGCCGCGCTCGATGTCCGGTGTCTGCCCGATGCGCCACTCGAGCCAGCGGTAGACATCCAGCGCGCGCGCCCAGTTGCCGGCGCGCAGCGCGCACGTCGCCTCGTTCAGCCGCGCGGCGGGGAAGTCGAATGCGGCGAAGGCTGCCTCGGTCGGCTGGGCGAGGGCCTTGCGCCAGGCGAAGAGCCGGTCGTCGGATAGCGCCACGCCGGGGGCGATGACGAGATCGGGCGGCGTCGGCAGGCCGGTGTCGACCTCGTCCATGCCCGCGACATTGACCTGGGCGCCGACCTTGGCATGGACGGGTATCTCGTTCGCGATCACGCGATGACGCGTACCGCCTGGTCCCTCGAACTCGAAGGTGAGGGAGGGGAACCAGAGCACCCCCTCGCGCATCGGGCGCACGCGATACGTGAGGCGCCGCGCGTCGCGGAAGGTATCCGTCTTCGCGCTCGCGTCGTCGAGCTTCCAGTCGCGGCGGTCGACGGCGCGGGCGAGCGCGGGGGGATGGAGAGAGGAGAAGTCCGCCTCGCCGATGAAGTCGATGGTCAGGATCATCGGATCGCCGACCTTGACGTTGTTCGCGTCGAAGAACGCGCGGGCATGGAGCTCGCTGCCGCGCACGCCCGGCAGCAGGATCGCCGCCGCGAGAATGAGAGTCGCCGTCATCTGCCCTGCACCTTGTATCGGATCGTGAGCGGCTCGCGTCGGAACTTGGCGGTGAATTCCGGGTCGAGGCCCTGGATGAAGCTCACGCTGCGCGCCACCGAGAGCGCCGCCGCGTCGGAGACCTTGTCGCCGCAGCTCCGCTCGAGGCGCACGTTGGTGAGGCCGCCAGCCGAGGTGAACTGCACGGTGAGGAGCACGGTGCCCGCCGCGCCGACGCTCGGCTGGAGGCTGTCCCACTTCTCGTCCAGCGCCCGCTGGATGAGAAGGATGCAGCGCTGCTCGACGCTGGAGGCGAGCTGGGTGCGCGTGCCAGGGCGGTAGCCCTGGTTGAGGAGACGCTGGATCTCGGCGGGCGAGCGCGTCTGCCGCTCGGTGCGTCCGTCGCCGCTCTCACGCGCGCTTTTCACCTCAATCTTCACCGGCTTGTTGCTGACCTTCGCGCGCTTGCGCATCTCCTCGATGCGCTCCTGGCGAAGCTGTTCCTTCGTCTTCTTCGGCTTCTCGGGCTCCTTCGGCTTCTCCTTCTCTGGCTTCTTCGACTCCGCCGACTTCTTCTTCTCCACCTTCACGACGATGTTGGTGACGATCTGCTCGAGCTCCTTGGGCTTCTCGGGTTCCTTTGGCTTCGGCTGGGGCTTCGGCGGCGGCTTGGGCTTTGGCTTCTCCGGCTCGGGATTCTTCACCGGCGGTGGTTCATTCTCCTTGCCCTCGAGGTTCTCGTTGACGACGACGGTGAGGTCGATCGGGATGATCTCCTCGGCCTTGCTGAATAGCCCCTGGCAGACGGCGACCACCCAGAATACGACGAAGAGCGCGAAGTGAATCACGAGAGCGAGGGCGAAATTGCGCCCGCTCACGATCCGCTGGCTGTCATCTGGGCGTTCGAAGAGCATTCACTTCTCCACCGACACGAGGCCGAGGTGGCGCACGTTGCAGTCCTTGGCGACCTTCACGACATTGTAGACGTCGCCGTAGGTCACGCGCACGTCGCCGCGCACGAGGACGTTGAGGTCGGGGTCGGCGGCGACGCGCGCGGCGAGCTCGGTCTTCAGGTCGTCGATCGTGGTGGGCTTCTCGCCAACGTAGATGCGGCTCTCGGAGTCGACCGAGATCGAGAAGACCTTCTTCTTGTCGTCCTGCGCCTTGTTGACCTTGCCGACGGGCAGCATGATGTGGATAGACTGCTCCAGCGTCGGGAGGGTCACGATGAAGACGACGAGCAGGAGGAAGGTGAGGTCAATGAGCGAGTTCATGTCGATGCCCGCCTTCGGCATCTCCCGCCGCTTTCGATTGCGCCTGTTTCTCAGGGACATCTCAGGCGCCCTTTCCCTGGAACTCGCACGCGATGCGCCCCATCAGCTCGTCCGAGAAGCCCTCCATGTCGCTCGTGATGCCGCGGAGCTTGGCGTTCATCATGTTGAAGCAGACGAGGCCGGGAATTGCAATCAAGAGGCCGACGACGGTCGTAACGAGCGCGGCGGAGATGGACGGCGCGATCGTCGCGAGGTTGGCGCTGCCGGCCGTGCCCATCTCGGCGAATGCGTCGAGGACGCCCCACACCGTGCCGAGCAGGCCGACCATCGGCTCCAGGGCGACGATGGTGGCGATGAACGCCATGCCGCGCTCGATGCGGATCTCCTCCTCGTCGAGCGCATGCTCGCAGGTGCCCCGCACGAGCTCGACTTCGCGCGCCGTGAGCGCCGCTGCGCCGTTGCCGTCCGTCTGGTTCCCGACGAGGAGCGAACGCACGTCTGGCCGGAGCATCTTCAGCAGGCGTTCGCACGTCTCCTTGTAGATCCACTCGAGCCCGTAGACGGCGTTCGGCCGCCGCTGCACGTAGTATTCGAGGACATCGTGGCACGTGGCGAAGTCATGGAGGAAACGTCGCGTCTTCGAGAAGACGGACGCGAGGGCCTTCCACTTGCCGAGGATAGTCATCACCATCAGCACCGAGCCGCCGAGCTGGATGCAGACGAGGACCTTGCCGGTGAGGTTCGAGCCAAGAAAGCCGTTTATGAGTGAGTTCGCCAGTATCATGGGTTCTGTGTCTCCTGATTGGTGGTTGTCATTGACTTGCGTTTCGAGAAGCTGCCGTTCGCGACGGCCGAGGTGACCTGCCCTTCGGGCGGCAGGTCGGCGCGGGACCTGCCGCACGCGCCGAGCACCTTGTCCGTCGTCTGGAAATGCGCCTTGCAGTGGTTCATGAGCCAGGTCGGCCCGTTCTTCCGGACCATCTCCTCGGCGAGCGCGCGGACGCGCGGGTCGCTCGAGCCCATCGGCACGCGCCGCGCGGCGTCCTGTTCGGCATCGCCCGTCGGCGCGCCGAAGAGCTCCTCGCCCATGCGGCGGATGTCGCGGATGAATATCTCGCGGGCGATCACCGAGGCCGCGGCGACGGCGATGTCGCTCTCGGCGCGGTGACGCTGCTCGACCGTGGCGGCGCGCCCGCGCGTCTTCAGCGCGCGGCGGATCGTCGTCTCCGTGGGCGCGAACTGGTCCACCACCACGCGCGAACAGTCGGGGCGCCGCTCCAGGAGCTCCTCGATCGCCGTGCCGTGCGCCCAGGCGAGTATGCGGTTGATGTTGCGCATCTTCGCGTAGAGGCGGTTGTAGGCGGCGGGGCCGAGCTTCACGACGGCATGGCCGGTCGGCCCCAGCAGGTGGCGCAGCGCAGCGCCGGCCGTGAGCACCGCGGCATCCGTCATCTGCTTGCAGTCCTTCACGCCGAGCTTCACCATCTCCTCGGAGAGGCGCTCGTCGGTGTAGGCGCAGCAGACGACGAGCGGGCCGAAGTAGTCGCCCTTGCCGGACTCGTCGCTGCCTGCGTGCGCGGAGAAGAGCTCTGGACTCAGCTCGCGCTCGTAGCCGAGCGACGCGCCGCCGAGAACGCATGGCTCGAGCTGGAAGAGCACGAAGTCTTCTGCCTTGGAGCCCTGCACGCAGAGCTTGCGCCGGCCGTGGCGCTCCTTCTCGTAGAGCGTCGCATTGAAATGGTCGCCCTCGATGGAGCATAGCGCATAGGGAACCTCGCGCCGGCGAAAGTTGCCGGTCATCATCAGGCCGAGCAGGATCTCCTGCTGGTCGTTCGTCAGCTCGTACGTGAAGCTGGTCTTCCTGGGCGTCTCCCCTTCCATCTTGAATGTATATTATACCATAACCATTCAATCACGCCAACCATGACGGTCGGCGAAATCCATGTAGATGTTCCAGTCCTCGAGCGTCAGGCCGTGCCCCCCTTCCCGAAGGTGATAGGAGACACGGCCCGCATCAATGGCGACACCACATGGCGGAAAGCCTTTGTGGCCCAGTTTGTCTTTCATGTCGGGATCTGGTTCCAATCCCTTCAGCCCATAGAGTTCCCAGGCGGGAGAGGCGAGTTTCGCGGTGAGGAATTCGCCGTAAGGACCGGCCGGCGTGTCTCGGCTCGCCGAGCCGATGGCAAGAAGCCGCGGTGCGATACACGCCGCGACCTGGTGCATGTCAAACGGCAGGAAGGCGTCGCGACCATCACAAAGGCGAAAGGCCGAGCAGAACCAGTGCGGATTGACCACGTTGTCGAGCTCGATGTTCTCCGACATCGGAATCGACGCATGGTTCAGCTTCGCGCCGCAGCAGCCCGAGTCGTTGACGCACGCCATCGCGAAGCGGCTGTCCGTCGCGGCCGCCCAGAGCGATGTCTTTCCGCCACGCGAGTGCCCCACCACGCCGACATGCCGCGCGTCGAAAAGGCGCTCCGTCTCGATCCAGTCCATCACGCGGCTCGCGCCCCACGCCCAGGCGCTGATCGCGCCCCAGCTGCGGAATGTGCGCTCCTTCGGGCCGAACACAGCGAAGACCCCTCCCGTGAGGGAGTGGATCTTCTCGTCATGCGCAAGCTCCGTGTTCTTGAAGATGATCGCCGCGTAGCCGCGCGCGACGATCTCCTCCGCGGGGAAGAAGCCCGTACGGACCTTCCTGTCGGGATCGGCGTTCTCGTCAAGCACCCGGTTGCAGATGAGCACAAACGCCGGTGCCGGATTCGTCCGGGCCGAGACGGGGATGTAGGCGAGCACGTTAAACCCACCCGTGCCGAGCGGCCCCGTGTAGCCGATCCGCACCTGCTTGCGGATGGCCTGACCGTCCATCATCACCTTGTCCTCCGCGAGGGGCGTGAATGTGAGGCCGTCGGGACGTCCGACGGGGCGCTCACCATACATGGACGACTCGAAGATGCGCATGATTTCGGGACGTCGCGTCTTCTCCCACGCCTCGACGGTCGCCCCGCCAGACGCCTCCGTGAAGAGCGGCGGCAGGTTGATAGGCTCGGGACGCGGCCAGAGCATCCACGGCCTGACGGACGCCTTCTCGGCGTCAGAGACCTCTCCCCCCGGGACTGCGCAAGACGCCCCTGACATGGCCATTGATGCGCTGCACACGAGCGCCGACAGGATTGTCATCTTATTCAGTTTCATGATCCGCAATTCACTCCTTGTCCTGAGTTCTCGGGTATTTTATCATAATCTCCGCGCCAAAGGCAACGGGACACCCTAATCGTCAGTCAATCAGAGGTCTGTTGTTCTGTCTTCTGCCCGTCGATGATGCGGATGCGGTCGACGGACATGCCCTTGCCGAACATGAGGTTGATCGAAAGCTCCAGCCGCCCGTCCAGCATGTCCTCACGGATGATCGGCAGTGAAACGACGGTCGTCTGCCCCTTGCACGTCAGCGTCGGCACGTCGAAGACCCGGCCCTCGAGGAAACCGCGAGCGACCATCATGCCGCCGACGGGCTGATGAAGGTCGACGCATACCTTGCCCGTCACCGGCGCGAAACCGGTGAGCGTCGCCGAAAACGCCGAACCCGTCCAGTTCGTCGTCACGTCGTAGATGAGGCCGGAGAGATCCTCCTGCGGATGAAGCTCGAACGTCCGCTCAAGCCAGGTGTCGTCCACCCGCGGCGTTCCCTCCGCGGCGGGACCCGCAAGATACGCCGCGAGGCACGCACGTAGCCGGCGTACGGCGGGATCATCCCGTTCGAGATCGTAGCCGCAGACGAAGAGCCGTCCGCGGCCACAGAGTACCTCGTACATCGGCGCGGCGAACTCGGAATAGTGGAAGTCGTTCACCGACAGCGCGAACGGACGGTACCCCGCCGAGAAGCCCTCGAGCGCGTGGACGATTCCGCCCTCGGCGAGTGGATACCACTGCCAGTCGGTGAAGTCCTCGGTGACGAATCCGCCGAAGACCGGATGCTTCACGTCAAACCACGTACCAAGCGCCGCGCGCACCGTGTTGTCCACGGGGAACCACCGCGCGCTCCAGTAGACGGGCTTGAAGGTCCCTTTCGCAGACCGTCGCGTGAAGCCGGTGTAGAGCACGGTCTTTCCCTCGCGAACCGCCAGCTTCGCCGCACCTGCGTCGGCGGTGGCAATGACCCCCGACGGCCATGCGCACTTCCCTTCGGCCGGAAACACCCAGAAACTCCAGCTGTTCCTGCCCAAGGTCAGCGACTGCTTCGCCTTCGTCATTTCCGCCGTGAGCGGAAGCGAAACCTCGCCGACAAACCCGACATGTCCCGGTGCGATGTCCGAGGGGATCTTGAGGATGCCGCTCTGCCCGGCGATGGAATACGGCATTTTCGTGCCGACGAGAAGCGGCGCATCCGTCAGGTTGCGCACCTCGAGCGTCGCACGGAATGTCTCTCCGACCGTCCACGAGAACTTCGCGAACCTGGCGAGGGGCGAGACCGGGCCCCACACCGTCCGGAACGGCGGCAGGTCGCGGAAACCGCTCTTCAGGTCGTAGAACGGATCACGCCAGCCAATGAGCGCCTCGGCCTGTCCCGTGTAGTCCTGGATGTTCAGAAGCTGCAACCCTGCGCAGGAAGGCGTCCGGAGAAAGCTCTCCACCTCCTCCTTGTAGATGATCCGGTTGAGCCTCGCCGATGCCGCATGGTATTCGTTGGTGAAACGAAGCGCGTTGCGCCGCACCGCCGTGTCGTAGTGGCGCGAAATGTTCCACGGGCGCATCATCCCCGTGAACTTTGGCAGCAGCTCCTGCCAAATCGGATAGACCGGCCACTGCCCGATCTCGTGCGCGATGGTGGGAACGGTCGACTTGGAGTAGACGTCCTCATAATCCCAGTCTGTCTTTGGGAAAAGACGTTCACGCGCGAGTCCGACGTCATGGATCTGATGGGAGAGCGCGAAGTCATCCTCTTTCGCAACCGTGCGCGCCGAGCAGCAGTAGTAGAGATGCCGCGGGTCGTACCTTTTCATCTCGCCTATCCAGCGCCCCATGGTCTCGAAATTAGAGTTGCCGAGCTCATTGCCGATCGAAAGCGAAATGAACGATGGCGAATCGCCATAGGCGTCGGCGATCGCCTTCAACTCGCGCTGGACGAAGAGGTCCACCGCCTTGCCGTTGCCCACCTCGTCCGCATTCTGCATCCATCGGTCAGTCCAGATCCCCGCCTCCGGCTGCAGGAAGACGCCGATTTCGTCCGCCGCCTCGAACGCTGCAGCGGGAGGGCACCAGGAGTGGAAGCGAATGGCGTTCACGCCGTCCTCGTTCTTGAGCAGAAAGAAGATGCGATTCCACTCTGCAACCGTCATCCACGGCAGACCGTCCTTGGCGAAGTTCGCGTTATCCACATTGCCGCGGATAAAGATGTCGGAACCGTTGATGGTGAGGGCGTGTCCACGCGTGCCGACGGTGCGGAAGCCGAAACTGACAGCCCGCTCGAAGCCATCGCGCGCCTTGAGCAACAGCGTATAGCGCGTCGGGGCGAACTCGTTCCAGGGCTTGGGGGAACCATCGACTCGAACCACGTAGCGTCCGCCGATCCGCACGAAGCCGTCGACCTTCAGACCCTCCGGCCCGCGCAGGACGACGTCGGCCACATCCGCCGCGGTTTCAAACTCGAATTTTCCGTTCGCGGGCCACGGGGCGAACACGCGGACAGATCGGAGCGGATGGGCGCGGCGGAGTTCGAACCTTCCCAGGACGCCGTTCCAGATCGCCTGCATGCTCGGTCCGTACGAATGGGCCTGACGGGAGAATCCATAGCGACGCGAGTTGTCAATCGCGATCCTGAGTGTGTGCCGTCCTGGCGTCAGCAGCCGTCGGGGCACGGGATAGACGTGAGGCGTCGCAAGCGAATCGCGCTCGCCGAGTCGTTCGCCGTCGAACCACGCCTCGCTCTTCCACATCACGCGCTCCATAAAGATCTCGGCGTCATGTTGGCAGTCAGCTTCAGAGAGTTCGATCTCGCGCGCGTAGACGACGAGGCCCTCGTACTGATACTCCTGGGCGAGCGCCTCTGACTGCTCGAGATCCATCGAGTTCTTGAAGTCCGTCTCGGTCCAATGCTTGCCGAGATGCGCCTGCGCGAGCGTGCCGGGGAAGCGCACCTCGCCGGCGATGCCCTCGCCCGAGGCCTTCCAGACGCCTGAAAGATCGACCGCAGCGGAGGCAACAAGACCGTACACGACGGCGAAGGCCGCCAGGACGAAACCGTATTTCATTTTCCGAGTCACGAGCCTACCAGTTGAGTTTCATGTCCGACATTATATCACACGCTCCACCATCACGCAAGTTGCGCGACGATTTCACTTCGCCGTGAAGTCGCAGCGGAGCGAGCAATCGGACGAACGACGACGGACAATCGCCACCAGCGAACCGCGGAACAGCCGCCGCGTCGATGATCGAAAGCGCTCGTGGTCGAGCGGATCGCCATTGTCAAGCGCCAGCAGGTCGCCGCCGTTCGCCAGGGCTTGAATGCGATCCTCGCAGGCCAGGACGCGATGACCAGCCGCGTCAACGGCATCACAGCGGAAGAAGGCGAGTTCATCCGACTCGAAGAGCCGCGTCACGCGAAGAGCGGCGACCGACCCGGACGTCACGCGGCGGTCTGTCACGACCGTACCATCCTTCATCCTCGCGCGCACCTCGAGTATGCCGGGATCGTAGGGGACCTCCCAGAAGAGGTGGAGATCCTTCGTGGCGGCTGGACGGCGCACACCATGGGAACGTCCGTTCAGGAAAAGTTCCGCCTCCTCGGCGTTCGTGTAGCACCAGACCGGGAACAGCCGCCCCTCATGTCCGGGCCAGGTCCAGTCGGGCATCAGGTGGACGGTTGGCACGCGCTCGTTCCAGCGGCTGCGGTAGAGGTAGTAGCGATCCTTGGGGAGACCGGCGAGATCGCAGAGTCCCCAGTACGAGCTGCGCGCCGGCCAGTAGTTGCGTCGGCCGGGCGCAGCCCCGAGATGATTGGGCTCGCCGAGATAGTCGTAGGAGCACCAGACGAACTCGCCTGCGCTCCAGGGCGAGTCGACCTGCGTCCGCAGAGCGACCTCGGCCGGGTCGGCCCAGGTGAACGCCTTCGGCGAATAGGCGCACTCGCGATGATTGCGAGACTGGACGGGCACCATCCGCCCGTTCCGCTCCTCGAAGAGATAGGTGTCGCGATCAGCGAGCGACGGGGCGGTCTCGGAACCCAGCACCGGCTTCAGACCGCGAAGACGTGCGAACCAGCCTACGTTGTAGTTGAGGCCGACGACATCCAGCGCAGCCATCACCCCGTTGGTGAACGCGCTGTCCGGATGGTCGAGCGCGGCGGTGACCGGACGCGTACGGTCGAGCGCATGCACGACATCGACCATCGCCCGCACAAGGCTCCCCGCGTCCACTCCCTGACGATGATCCGGAATCTCGTTGCCAATCGACCACAGCGCGACGCACGGATGATTGCGATCCCGGCGCACGAGCGTGCGAAGGTCGTTCGTCCAGCACGCATCGAAGAAGCGCGAAATGCCGTGGGCCGTCTTCGGAATTCGCCACTCGTCGAACGCCTCGTCCATCACGAGGAATCCGAGCTCGTCGCACAGGTCGTAGAAGGCGGGGGCGAACGGATTGTGGACCGTCCGGATCGCATTGACGCCGAGGTCCTTCAACGTGACGAGCTCGCGCCGCGTCGCCGCGCGGCAGAAGGCTGCGCCAAGCGCCCCGAACGTCTCGTGCAGGCAAATGCCCTTGAGACGATAAGGCTTTCCATTCAGCAGAAGCCCGCGGTCGAGGGTAAACGTGAGCGCGCGGATGCCGTAGCGAACCGTCAGGGTGTCGCGCTCGCCTTCGGGGTTCTCCGCCGTGACGACGATCTCCTGCAGGTTCGGCACCTCGGGCGACCAGAGCGCGGGATGGCCGACGATCTGCTCCCCGCCGACCGGGGAGATGACGCGCGCGCCCTCGGCACGGACACGCACAACGGCAGAGCCGTCCGCCCGAAGTTCGGTCGTGACGGCGACGGCCTCGGGTTCAAGCGTCCATCCCCGGCGGTGAACAAGCCACACGTCGCGCAGGATCCCGCAGCCCTGATACCAGCGCGCGTTGGGCGTGCGGGCATCGCACGTCACCTCGAGGACATTCGTCGCCGCCATTCCGTCCAGCGACACCTCAAACGGCAGGTAGCCGTTGCGGCGGCCGCCGACGCAACGGCCGTTAAGGGCGACCATGGAGTCCATGTAGACGCCGTCAAAGCGCAAGGCCAGCCGACCGTCGCCTGCTGGCCGCACAAAGGTCTTGCGGTAAGTCGTCACCGGACAGCTCACGTAGCCCTGGTCGGCGTCCTCCGCCCGCACATAGCCACGGTCGAACGCGGCGTCATGCGGCAGCGTTACCCGCTGCCAGCCGGTCTCCCCTTCCCGACGCACCTCCCAGCCGTCGTTGAATGCGGTCAGCGTCGCCGCCGCCAGAATCGCCAGCGCGGTCGTCACCGAGACTTCTCCCCGGCCACCGCCTCATAGACAAACGTCGCGTTCGTCGGATCCGCCGAGACATCGGCAAGGAAGCGCAGCTTTCCGTCGACGCAGGAGGAGGTCACCGTGCGGACACGGCGGCCCGAAGAATCCAGCGCGTGCACCGTCCAGTCGCCATCGCCGACCGCCAGTTCGAGCGCGGCGGTTCCGGCACGGACGAGATAAGGCAGATGGCCGCGTTCAAGCAGATAGCAGAGGGCAATGTCGGCGAAAAGCGACTCCGAGTTCTGCAGCTCGGTCAGATGGAAGACGACAATCCGCCGCGATGTCGTGAGGGGGCGGAGGTCGATCGCGCTCGCCCACACGGCAGCCGGGCCGCCGGAAAGACGCGCCGCGAACGGTCCGGCTCGGATCTCGCCCTTCTCGGCGAAGCCACCCGCCGTCAGTGGCGTGTTCACCGCGAGCGCCCCCGCGTTGGTGTCAAGCTCGAGGTGAGGTCCGCGCACAATGCCGTCCGGATACCAACGGCGACGCGTGTCCGCGCGTCCGAATCGGAAGAACGGTGTGTCATAGTCGCCCAGGGTCTCCGCCCCGGGCGGTGCCTCGTCGTCAACCGCGAGGCCGATCTTGCGCAAGTAGGGGAGAAAGGCGAGGTCGATACGGTCGATGAAACGCGCACCCTTTCGATCGAAGCGCGTTAGGCGATCGCGCGGCAGCACGATGGCCGTGGTCTCGGTCGCCTCGGGCAGCTGTCCGAAGCCGAAGAGCGCCAGGCCTGCGCGGTCCTCGGCGATCTTCAGCGGGTCGGTCACGAGATCGAACCCGCCCATGCTCTCCTTCGCCCAGTTGCGGTGGCGGCTGGCGTGATGCGACCACCCGAAGCGCCACACGCCCGCCCAGTTCTGCACACCCGCCACCGCCCCGACTGCCAGGCCACCCTGCGCGCGAAGCCGAGCCGGACCACAGAAGTTGAATTCCGTCACGCAGAACGGCTTGTCAAGATGGCGCATCATCGCGCGTGTCTTTGGACCCACGCGATAGTCGCTCAGACAGCTGACGTTCAGGCGGTAGCTCGGCAAGGAGCAGGCCTTCTCGGGGAACCTTGGATGATCGACGTAGAAATGCATGTCGACGTAGTCGTGGAATTCGTTCCGGACCCGTTCATAGCAGGCGGGATCGTAGTCGATGTTCATGTCGGTGAGGAGCGACTTCGCCCTAAGCTCCTCGCGCAGGAACCGGGTGACCCGAGCATTGAAGCGATATTCCAGTTCGCCGCAGAACAGCAGCAGAGCCTGGGTCTCGGGGCTTCTCCCGTTGAAGATCTCGCCGGGGAACGGATCGACGCGAATGCCGCGGTAGGCGGGATCCCGCTCGGCACGGGCGGCGAGCCAGCGCTCGAAGGCGGGACGAAACAGCTCCGGGTTGTCCTTCACTCCGCTCATGGCGTCCATGCCGATCGACCCCTCGTTCACAAGCGAGATGAGCGGCATCGCCGGCTCATCGGCGTAGCGGCAGCCGGTATGGGGGTTCACATGCGAGAGAAAATTGCGGGCGAAGGCGAGGAAGTTGGAGAACGCCGGCTCCCAGATGTAGAAGAGTGGCTTGATGGACTCATAGGGTGGCCGCCCGTTCCGGTCCAGGCCGAGCTGACGGTAGGTGAGCGAACGGGATACGTAGAGATCGGTCGTCAAGTAGAGTCCACGATCGATGCAGGCCTTGACCAGCCGATCCAGGCGCCGCATTCGCGCTGCGTTGAGCTCTGTGCGGTCCGGTCCCGTCGCGAGTCCGCCGTCGTGATGGTGAATGCGCAGGGAGTTGTAGCCGATGCGCGCCAAGTTGGCCGCGAACTCGTCGCATTCGTCATCGGTCAACGCCCAACACATGTCGCCGCAGATGTTGACGCCGTAGAACCGCACGCGTTCGCCCGGTCGCCGCTCGAACTCGAAGTTCTGTCCAACACACCGCAGCCGACCGTCCTTTCCCGCCGGCTCCCCAGTCGGCCGTAGATGGGTCCAGTCCAGCGCGGAATTCGCAGCGACAAACGGGGAGAACCGGACGAGCGGGACCCACTCCCGGCCCGCGACGAGGCGGACGGGGCCCGTGCGGACATCCAGTCCGCGAGGCGTCGAAAGCGTGTAGGCGATTTCGTTAGTCTCGCCGGCGCGAAAACGGTTCCGCCGAATCGCGGGGACGCGAAAGACGTAGCCGGGGCCGCCCCAGGAGCGGGAATCGTTCACCTCGAAATCCTGGGGCGAATCGAACCGCACCGAGAAACGTTCGTGTCCATCGGGCCCCAACGCGACCGCCCGTTTCGCCCGATGGAGGCCGCCCTTCAACCGTCCGCGCTCGACCGGAAGGTCCACCCGTTCGTGTCCGTCGAACACGATGCCGCCGCCGGCGTAGTCGCCGGCCGCGAGCGGGAAGGTGGCGTAGAGCCCCATTGCCTCCGTCTCGGCCACGCAGACAAGCCGGTGCCGCACCACCACCTCCCCGTTCCCGTCGGAGCGATAGGAGGTCGAGCCCTCGAAGACCTGACGGTGGTCATCCAGCAGGGAGCGGATGCCAAACGGAGTCTCGCCGTGGCGCGGAACCTGATTCATGACGGCGAATGGCGCGCAGCCCATTGACTTCGGCAGAAAGAAAATCGGTGTGGCTGTGACCGCCGCCGATTCGATTCGCGTGCCTCCATCGGGAAGAACGAATACACACTCGCATCCCGCCGATGCGACGACCGCAGCGAGAACCAGCACGAGCAGCGCTACAACTTGCGCGACGGGCAGCGAGGCGAAGGGTCTCATACGACCGGACCTACCGATGATCAATGAAGATGCCGAATCGCGTGCCCGTCGTGCTCGAGCTCGCAGAGCCATCCAACATGGATGACGTGCTCGTCGCCTTGAGCGAGCCCGATCCTGCCCAACCGCTGCCGCCCAGCGCGTCGCGCTTGCCGGAGTCGAGCTCCGCGCTCTGCGCCTGCGTCGGCCCGACAGGATCCGTCCCGATGCGGGTGTAGCCGTACTTGCTCGAATAGGCCACGTAATAGTCGAGCACCAGTTCGTCAACGCTGCCGGCCATGTCGTAGAGTCCGTAAGCATTGGGCAGATAGAGACCCGGCGTCGCCCAGCCAGTTGCCGGATCGGACATCGCAGCCGCCGTGTTCCACTGCCACTTGAAATTGCCAGAGGCGTCGTAGGACCAGCCGCCATTGTACTGATAGCGGCCAATCGTGTGGGCAACCGAGTTCGTGCCGTTCACGGTCGTGCCGTTGCCGGTGCCAAGGTAATAGTCGGTATCGGTGCCGGCACGGTAGGCCAGAATCCACTGTCCGGCCGTGAGCAGATCCGCCTGGAGTCCGATGCGGTTGCGCAGCTTGAGCGCATAGCCGCCGACGGTCTCGTGCCCGGTCGACGGCCAGTCGAGCGTCTCGCTGGCCGCACCGCGGTAACTCGCGTAGGAGGCATTGCCGTAGGGCTTGCGCCCGCCGCACCAGCTACTAGCCGGCCCGGAATCGTCAAGCATCCGCCGCTGCGCCTCGGTGAACTCGAAGACCGCGACGTAGTAGGGACGCGTGATGAAGAGATTGTTCGTCGCCGACATCAAGCCAAGCGTATTGTACGTGCGGCACGCGCCCGCCGCAACGCGACGGAACACCATGTTCGTGGTGCAGTAGGTGACGTCGTTGGTGACGCCGGTCCAGACGAACTTCGACGGCAGCGAACAGTTCGAGATCCAGTCGACGTCATCGCCTTCCGCATAGGTGCCGTAGTTCCCAGTGCGGATGTCGCCGCGGGTCAGGTAGACAAGGCGGGGATCATCGCCCAACAGACTGTCCTTCCGGAGGTCGGCGATCAGGTAGATCGGCGCATCGACGACCGTCACCTCGAAACGGGCGGCCGTGAGGAGCTCGCGATTGACGAGTCCGCAACGCGTCGGATCGATGACAAGCGTGTGGTCGCCATTGGCAACGTCATAGAGCTGTCCCTCGATCGCCGTCTCCGGCACAGGAATCGTCTCGGACCCGTTCATGATCGCAACCCGGATGTCAACGGGATCAGTCGCACCCGAGACGGTGTAGGAGACGTCCACAAGACGGCTGAACGGCCAGCGCTGGCGTGCGGAGACGAGCGAGACGCGGTCGGTGTCGGCGAGCGCTGTCAGCTGGGTCGCCAGGAAGACGAATGTAAGAAGTCTTTTCATGGGTGATGTTCCTTTCCCCTATCCTATCGCGTAGGTTCGACGATGACCGCGAGACGCCATCCGTAGAGGCTGCTGGCCTCGTCCTGTCCGGCGCCCTGTCGCTGTGTGACGCCGGTATCCGCAGGAGAATGCCAGGCGCTTCCGCCGCGGGCAACGCGGTGGAGGCTGGATGCAGCGGCCTGTAGCGGTCCGGACGGATCGGCCCCGAGGTGGGCAGCCGACGATGCGGACGTGCGCCAGTCGAGACACACCTCCTCGATATTGCCCGACATGTCGTACAGGCCATAGGCATTCGGCCGGTAGTAGCCGACAGGTGCGTAGCCCTCGGCGGGATTCGTCGGCTGGTCGTAGGACGGATGCCAGTTCGGCTCGTTCACTCCGTCGCCATTGTCCCAGTAGCCGCCGTTGTCCCTGTGGCGACCGATCAGATCCGCCGCGGCGTTGTCATCCGAGCCGTTGTGGAACTTCGTGACGGTACCCGCCCGATAGGCGAGTTCCCATTGCGCCTCGGTCGGGAGGTCGAAGCGGATTCCGGTGCGGCTGCGGAAGGTGGCAATCAGCCCGCCGACCTTGTCGTAGCCGGTCGCGGGCCAGTTCACCCCGGTGACCGTATTGGTAGAGCCGCGCATGCTCGAGGCGCTGTAGTTGTAATGGGGACGGCGCTCCGACAGCGTCAGGGGAATGCCCGGTGTCTTGCCGTCCACCATCGTATTGTACTGCCCATGCGTGAACTCGAACACGGAGAGCCAGAACGCATGGTGGATGAACACGTTGTTGGTGGATGCCCCGGAACCCGCCGCGATGAATGCGCCCGGCTCGATGCGACGGAACAAGAAGTGCGACGAGGCGAAGCGCGCGTCATTGGTGCAGCCCGTCCAGACGATCGGGTTGCGAAGCATGCATCCCGAGATGCCCAGGCGAGTCATGTCCGTCTCGTACGTCCCATGCTGACCGCTCAGGATGTCGGTGCGGGTGAGGTAGGAGACACGATTGGCGTCCGCCCCGGTCTTGCGCATATCGACGATCATGTAGAGCGGAGGCTCCACAGCCGAAAGCTCCACATGGAAGTTCGTGAAGCTCTCGGTGCCGGCCAGGGAGCTGCGCGAGAGGTCGATGGTGAGACGATGCGCACCGTCGGAGACGGAATTGAAATCGCCAGAGATCGCGACGTCCTCCACCGTGAGCTCGGTCTCACCGTCGTAGAAGCGCGGCGTGATGTCATAGGTCTCGGACGGATCGCAGGACAGGACGAAATCGACGTCAACCGTCCGCGAGAACGGCCAGCGCTGGCGAACGGTCCGCTGCTCGATCGTGGCCGTCGCGAGCGCAGAAATGGCTGCGGTCGCGAGAACAATGGTCAGAAGGCTCTTCTTCATGTTCAGGACTCCTTACTTAGCGAACGAGCAAGAGCGCCCCACCGACGCTGAGGTAGGCCGAACCGATGAGCGGATCGATCCCCGCTGCCGTAAGCGTCATATCAAACCAGTCTCGACCGGCGTCCGCCTCCAGCGGGTTCCAGCGGAAGTAGCCGCTACTCATGCCGTCGGACGCGAAGACAACCGGCACGCCCGTCGCGCGGTTCTCCGCCGTGAGCGAGAAACCGGACGCGCCGTCCGTGAACCATCTCGCATCAAAGGCGATCGGGCGGCCTGTCCTCGTACGGGCAAACGCGCGCTCGCTGTCGGCACAACTGACCTTGATCGGCGCGAAGGTGCCCCTCAGCAGCGCCAGCTCGGCTGTGTCAGTCGTGATCGGGTCGTTGCCGGATCGGTATGTCACGTTCACCTGGTAGCAGTTGTCCGCCGCCGGTGTGGTGCCCTCGAACACCGTCCACGCATAGGATTCGGTTCCGGCTGTGATTCCTGTCGCACGCACCGTTGCCCGCCCGTCGACATCACGGACGAGAACATCCGCCGCCGTCGCCCCTTCGGGCCAGACCAGTGCCAAGTATACCGTGCCAGAGGCGATTGTCTGCCAGGTGAGATTGCGCTCTGACGAGCAATAGAGCCGCAGTTCTGGGCTCTGCGCGGCAAAGACTGCCCAAATCGCCCCTGCGGCGATTGCCATCGTGAGGAGTCGTTTAATCATATCTCGAACATCCCTAATGTGGTTTGCGATGTTGAGGATTATACACCAGGGACAACTGCCGCAATTGACCTTTTGCGAAAATATTATCTTTACACTTCACGAAGGGCGAAAAGTGTGGTACAATTTCCGACGTGAGAACGGTTCTTCTTTTCCAATCGGCCTTCAACGAGGTGTCAGAACACCGAGAATTCGACGGCGTCAACCGCTATGCCCGGATGCACGGCTGGAATCTCCGGATCATCCCAAATGCGACGCACATCCCATCCGTCGCCGATGCCGTCCGGTTCTGGGCTCCAGACGGCTGCATCATCGCAAACATCGACGACCTGCAGCGTTTTGATCGCGCGGCACTCGGCACGGTGCCGGCCGTCTATCTTGACTGCCACCCGAAGCAGGACGAGCGCCATGTGTGCTGCGTCACGCATGACTCTCGGGCGACGGCCGAGATGGCCGCGAAGGAACTGCAGTCGCTGAACTACCCGAACTATGCCTATGTGGCCTGGTTCGAACCGCTCTACTGGAGCAGACGGAGGCTTGAGGGTTTTCGCGCGGCGCTCGCCATCAACGGACGAACCACTGCGCTCTGCGAACCGCTTCCGCGCGAACGCCGCGATCTCATCCGCCTCCAACGCCGCCTCAAGACCTTCCTCACCGCCGTCAAGCGCCCGTGCGCCGTCTTTGCGGCAAACGACGAGCTCGGCGCCCAGGTAATTGCCGCCGCAGGAGCGGCAGGCCTGCGCGTACCGGATGACATCGCCGTCATCGGCGTGGACAACAACGAAACGACCTGCGAGAACTCCCGACCGCAGCTGTCGAGCATCCTGCCGGACTACAGTCACGGCGGTTATCAGGCCGCGGCGATCCTGGATCGCCGAATGTCCAAGCCATCCGGCGCGCCGGAGCAGGGACTGTTCGGTCCGCTCTGTGTCATTCGCCGCGCCTCCACCTGTCCAATCACCGCGCACGACAGCCGGGTCGTGAGGGCCATCGAGTTCATCCGCGCACACGCGGCGGAGCACCTTGGCGTCGATGACGTCGCGGCCGAAATGCGGATCTCCCGCCGTCTAGCGGAGATTCGCTTCCGGGAGGTCACGGGACACTCGATCCGGGACGAGATCATGTCCGTGCGGCTGGAAAACGTGAAGAACCTGCTCGCGCAAGGCACAGCGTCGATGACGGCAATCGCCCAGCGCTGCGGCTGGAATTCGCTACCCGTCCTCTGCCGCTACTTCCGCAAGGCGACCGGCATGACGCTCACGGCCGCCGCGCGGAAGGCCTGCCTCACGGCCGGGAGGGGAAGGTCCGTCTCGAGGTAGCGCAGGCGGTCGACCTTCAGCCGCCGCACACCGCCCTCGAGAGCGACCTCCACCTCGCCTGCGCCGCGCACATGCCAGTAGGCGACGACGCGACGGCCGTTGCGCTCGAACACGAAACCCCTCAGGTCGGGCGCCTTCGGCGCATCAGGCAGCATCTCTATCGCATGAAGCTCATACCGCCCCGCCTCGTTCAGGTAGAGGTGGTGTTCGCGACCGAGGACCCGAAGCTCCATTTTCTCGGCCTCCGTGAGCAGCTGATTAGCGCGCACGTCCTCCCAGCGGCGCAGCATCTCGTAGAGATCGTCCGCGCGAGGGTGCGAAGCCAGGAGCTTCAATGAGAAGAGCGAGATCGTCTGGGGACAGTCCCAAGCCGCCGCACGGCTCGCGCCATACTCCCACATGTCAACCTGACAGCCGACGGTCTTCGAGTTCGGCTGACAGAAATACCACCAGCCGAAGTTCACCTTCGTGAAGTTGTCGAGCATCTGCGGCGCCTCGACGGCGGGGTGCTCGTCGATCTTCCGCTTGAAGACCTCCGGCGGAAACGCGTCGAAGGCATTCGCGCCCGAGAGCATGTGCCAGCCGAAGTGCGTCTTCGCCGCGCCCTCGGCGAAGATCGGCATCGGGTCGAGCTTCTTCCACAGGCGGTACTGGGCGTTCCCGACATGGAAGTTGAACGGCGGCGAGACCCCCTCGGCGCCATCGAAGTAGACGAACTCGAAACCGGCGGAGTAGATGTCCGCGATCTTGTCGTTGATCTCGTCCTGCAGGTCGGTCTCCTGATCAACGTAGCAGCTCGAGCCGCCAAACTCGCTGATGTCGAGGACGCCGCCGATCTCGCCGACCGCGTGCGCGACCGGGGTCGTGCCGAACGCCCCCCGCACGACGCCCGTGAACCGGTAGGGACGCGTCGTCACGCAGTCCTCATAGGTCATGAGCTCGCCGCCGAAGCGCAGAACCCGGCACTTGGGATGGCGCGGCGCCACGCGCGGATCCTGGTCCACCACAAGCTCGCCACCGGACGCGTCCGCAGCGAGGGCACGGGCCAGCGTGAAATGATCCTTAAGGCGAAGACGCCGGTCCGCGACGGGAACCACATACCGGCTTCGGAGACCGATGTGCTGCGGCAGGACATGCAGCCCCGTGACAATGCCGGCGGCCTTCAGCTTCGCGAGCATCGCCACGAGATCCGCTCTGCCGCGGGGATACTCGGGACGATAGTCGTAGTCGCCGCAGCGGCAGTACGGCGGCTCAGGATAGCCATCCCGCACAATGGACGTGTAGTAGACCTGAAGATGGCGGAAGCCGCCCTTCCGTGCCCAACGGATGTGCTCGTCGACCGTCTGGGGATTGAGATCGAAGACACGCACGATGGATGAGCGCAGCGCGGGCGAGCGACGCAACGCAACGCCAGGCGGCAGGCTGAAGTCGTGCTCAAGTTTCTCCAGCGCATTCAAGAAGCCCTTCGCCGGCGTCGCAACGAGGGCCGCCGTCGTCCCCTCCAGGCGGACCTTGCGCTGGGCATCGGCGACGAGCATCTCGCCGCGCAGGGTACGCTCATGGTCGATCAGCGCCTCCGGCATGGCGGCGACCACGGCGACGGCGGCTGAATCATCCCACATCACGTCGAGCCAGTCGCCGAAGTGGCGCCGGCGGACGATCGGCAACTGGAGGAGCCTGAATGACTCGACCGGCGGAGCATCCATCTGCAGCACATGGTAGCGGGCATGCGGCGGCACGACGAAGCCGCCAAGCGTGAAGGCGATGTAGTGCGGTGTGACCTTCAGGTCGATACGCGCCTCGTAAGGGGCGAGCTCGAAGCCGGCGAAGAGGGAATCGCCCTCGCGACGGATTCGATTCGCGCGGAACGTGGTGCGCTTGTTCGGATAGGCGAGCTTCACCTCGTTGATGAACGGTCGCTCCTGCGTGACCGAGAAGAGCGGAGTCTCGGCCGCGGCATCGAGCAGCTCCTCGCCGGACGCCTTCACCACCAGTGACCGAACGACCGCGTTAGACGCCACCGTCAGCCGAAACGCGTCATTCTCAATGACCACGTTCGCCCACCCCGAAACGGCAGCCAAGGTGGCGACCAGAAGCGACAGGAACAGGCTCGACATTTTCGAATTCATCTCGTTCTCCTTACTCTCTGGCTGATGATACCATAATCCCTCGCACGCTGTCAAACGCGCAGAAAAGTCGTGGGTTGAAGCGACGAGTCCTATCTCATCGTACCGTCGGGCGGAGGAAGTAGGCCGAGGCGCCGGGTGGGGGCGTGATGAGCATTTCCACACCGTCTGACGTGGCGCGAACGGAGACATCCAGCCCATCGGGCGAATAGGTACCATCGACGGCATGGGCGCCCACGACACCCACGGCCGCCGAAAGCAGCGCAGGCGAGACCCGCGTCGGATCGTATGGCGAAAGCGCAAGCGTGAGCGACCAGCCTGCGCCGTCGGATGTCGGCACGAACGAGGCGGTTCGCAGATCTGACGGAACGAGCCCCAGGACACCCGGTGCGTCCAGCGCCGCCGAGAGAAACGCCGTCGGCGCGGAAACGAGATTGTCGACCGCGAGGTGATGTTCGTCCGCCCAGACGGCGAACGCCGCGTACTGAGCCACGCTCGTCAGGACGTTGGCAGATGACGCGGGGAAACCCGCCTGCAGCATTGCCGCCGCGACCGCTACCGCCTCCTCGGCCGCCGCCGCGTCACGCGCCACGGCCGGCACCGGCCAGCCCACGGGCGCGCCAGTGAACTCGAAGCAACCGAGATCCACCCGAGCGCCGATGACGCGATTCGTGCCGGCGAGATCGTGTGATACCATCACGAAAGCATTGCTGCCGGCGTCAATGCACGGTGACCGCGCCGAGAGCCGCCAATCGCCGTTCGCCGCATTGACGAAGCGCACATCCTGACCGGAAATGCTGCAAACCATCTCCCCCATCCCGTAGATGTCATGGCCGTTTGCGGCCCCCTCGTCACAGACATTCGTCGTGATGATCGTGTTGCGGACAGCAGAGCCCGAATCGAGATAGACGCCGCCGCCAAAGCGTGCCGCCGTGTTCCCCGCCAGCGTGCAATTGACAAGCTGGCAATCATAGGCTCCGCCTCCAGCGCCGCTGTCCCGCCCCTGTCCGACCTCCGCCCGATTCCCGACGATGAGGCAGTTGGTCAGCGTCGAGAACGTCGCACCGCCGCCGATGACCGCAGTGCAGTTGGAGATGACGCAATCGATGAGCGTCGCCCCAAACGCGCCGCCTCCTCCCGCCTCATCGGTCGTCCAGCAGCCGCGTATCACGCAATTCGAGATCAGTCCGCCTACGACGCCGCCATCGCCGCCGTTCTCCAGGGTGAAGCCCGCCAGCTCGGTCGCCTCGTTCGCGGTTCCATCATAGCAGCAGTTCGCCACTCCTCCTTCGATGATCGTCACCTCCGGGCCATCGACGGACTCGATGCGCAGCGGCCAGGGCGGGACGACCACCGGCTCGCAGTAGCGCCCAGCCGCGACGCGCACCGTGTCCCCGCCCGCCGAGATCACGAGCGCGTCCGCAATCGTCGCGAAGGGACGCTCCGCCGAGCCATCCGGCACTGTCGTGCCCGACGCGGCATCGACGTGTACCGTCGTCGGCATGTGCCCGGGCCCGTCGCAGCCGAATCGCGTGTAGGCCTTGATGCAGAAGTTGGCCGACGGATCCTCGTCGTGGATATCCGTCCAGGCCAGGCCATTCGCTGAGTAGAAGCTCTCACCCGCGTTCGCCGTCGCCGTGCAGTAGCCGTCTTCAGTGCATTCACCCGGCATCGGATAGCCGTAGCTGGCGGACTCGAGGCGAAGGACAACGGCAAAGCGCTCGCCGATCGAGAGGATCGGTGCGTCCGTCACGAGTGGAACCGTCACGTATCCGGCGGCGCTCACCGCACCCGACTGCTCGACCGCGAGCGTGCCCGACGTCGGATCGTTGCCGCATCGCACATAGACGCGCAGGACATACTGGATGTCCGGCGAGACCGCGTAGAACCCAACCGCGGCGACAAGTCCCGTCGACACCGATGTGAACACATTCGCGCACCAGTTCTCTTCTCCGTCTGAATTGTAGTTCATCACCCATCCGCACAGGTCGTGCTGGTAGACCCGCCCGTAGTTGTTCGTGGCCTCGGGGACAGGATAGGCGGTTGACTCCTGCATCGCAAATGCCGAATCCTCGTAGGATATCCAGAGGCATCCGTTCGTTCCGTAAGTCGTGCCCCAGCTGTTCTTGACGAGGAAGGCGCCTGGCGATGCCGGCTGCCTGCCTGAAACGAAGTTGTTGGTGGGGTAGGCGTCGTCCCAGCCGATCAAGGCGACGGAATGGTTGGCCGTCTGCTTCCCCCGATAGCAGTAGCCGCCGGTCGTCGAATTCCGCCACGAGCCGTGGTCGTAGTAGTAGACGGCGACCGCTCCGTAGTCCATCACCGCGCGCTTGAGCATGTCATTGTCCGTCGCGCTCTCGCGCCCGGGCAGCATGACCGCGTTCTGCACGTGCTGCATCGGGGGCAGGGAGACTGTCGAGTCGGGATGCGGGTAGGGATCGTCCGCCTCATCAAGCGGATCGCTCCAAGCGGTAAGCATCGCGAGCGCCATCTGGTTGTTCCCGCCGACGTCGAAGTCCACCTCGTTGACGAAGCCGACGCGATGCGCCGCAAGATGATTCTCGGAGAGGTCGTTAGTGACCGCGCCACCAGTCGCCTTGAGCGTCGCGGTCTCGAGGCAGGCCAGCGTCGAGTGGGCCCAGCACGTGCCGTAGGCGCCCTGGTTCCGGATCGGGGTGACCCAGCCCTGCTCGCGCGAGTCCCAACGCGAGGGAATCGCATCCGCCTTCAGAAGCCGCCGACTGGCGCCGGAGGTCGTCTTGGACATAGTGATGGCACGGTAGGCACGAGCCAGATAGGAACGATCGACGGGCGATGGGATGAGCCCATGGGCCTCGGCGGCGGCGCGGCGGTTGGACCACTCCTCGAACCTCGAGTTGAGCGGAGCGCGGCGAGTCGCGGCCGACGAGGTGACGGCGAGCGTCAGTGCCAGCGCACAGACTGGGATTCGCGGACACTGGAGGCTCGTGAACATGGATTGCCTATTCGGCTTCGCCGCCGAGGGCGAGCCAGACGCGCAGGAGCTCGCTCGCGCTCCAGGCCTGCGCCGCGCACCCACGCTGCGCATGCGGCGAGTCGCCGTCGGCGATCTCGCTCAGATGACCGACGCAGCCCGCGTTCAGGTTCTCCACGGCGCCCGCGAGGAGTGAGAGCGCCACTTCGCGCGATGCCGCGCCCGTCCGCACGAGTGCCTCCGCATACTGCGGAAACGGCCACGCCCAGACAGTGCCGTTGTGATAGGCGGGCTTGCGCGAAGTGTCCTCGTCACCGGCATACGTGCCGCGATAGAGCGGATGACCAGCGTTGAGCGAGCGGATGCCGCCCGGCACGAGCAGCTCCTCCGTCGCGCGCAGGATCTCGCGATCGTCGATGACGCCGAGCGTCAGCAGGAAAAGCTGGTTCGGACGGATCGTGTCCTCCGGCGTCGCATCCGCCGCGCGCTCGCCGTTCGGAGCGGCGAGGCAGTCGCGATAGCCGTGCTCCCACTTGAAGAGGCGCACGAGGGACTCCGTTGCCCGTGCGGCGAGTTCGGCGCGGCCGAGGTATCGGAGGGCCGAGATCCAGAGCGCCTGGATCTCCACGGGATAGCCGACGCGCGGCGTGCACGCGGGATAGTTGGTGTCCATCCAGGTGAAATGCGAGGGCGACCACACGAGCCCCGAGTCGGGGTCGACACGGATGCCGTTGGGGGTTCCCCTGATGTAGTTGTCGACGATGCTCTCGCACGTCGTCTTGAGCGGCGCGAGATCAGCAGCCGCCGAAACGATGGCGTTCTCGATCTCCGCGACACATCGGATGAACCAGAGCTGCGCGTCGGTCGTGTCGCGGTTGGCGGCCGTCGCGCCATTGATGATGTTGGGCAGCGTGCCGCCCTGCTCGAACGCGGCGAAGGCCCTCAGGATCTTCAGCGAGTCGTCGATGAGCCCCGCCGCGATCATGCCGCGCATGAAGATGAAGGTATCGCGTCCCCAATCGAGGAACCACGGGTAGCCGGCGATCACGGTCTTCAGGTCGTCGCGCTTCACGACGAAGAGTTCGAGCGCCTGCCGAAGTGCTACGGCGAAGGGAAGCGTCGGCGCGGCCTCGGTCGGCGTCGAGGGCTGGCAGGAGCCGTCGAGGGCCGTCGGTTGCCGGCCGTCGCCGGCCTTCAGCTCGCCGGTGATCGTGACCGCCTCGCCGACCTTGAGATCGGCCGAGATCCAACCGGGGCTGTAGAGGTCGCCGGTGCCGTCCTGGCCGCGCTCGGCCTCCTCCGGGTGCGCAACGTTGTAGTCCCACTGCGGCTCATGGTGATAGGCGCCGCCCGTCACCGTCAGCGAGAAAGTGCCGTTTTCGGGCGAGAAGTCGAAACCGTCCGCCCGTGCGTGCGTCGCCGCTGGAAATCGTCCCTCGAGCCCCGCGAACGCCTTGGTGACGGCATGGAAGCTTCGCCACTCGACATCAGGACGAAACACGAGCCGCACCTGGTCACCGACGTCGCGTTCGGGCGCGGCGACACGCGTCACGCGCAGCACCGCGACATTGTGTCCTTCGACGAGCGCGAGCTCGAGGACGAACGCCGTCTCCTGCCCCATGCCGCAGGGCACCGTCAGGTCCCAGCGCGCAAGACGACCCGCCGGGTCCGCCGTGAAGCGCGTGACGCACTTGCGGTCGAGCTCGCGCGTATAGCCCTCGCGCTGCAGCCAACAGCGCGTACGCGTCCAGAGGTTCAGCCGGTCGGACGGCACGTCGGGATTCGGATTCGCCGCGAGAATCGCGTCATACTGCGAGCGGATCGTCCCCCAGCCGATTCTCACCTGCGCCGCCGCTCCCGCGCCATTCGAAAGCACCGTGCGGTACTCGGGATGCTGCCGCACCTCGTCGCCGCTGAGCGCGACCCTCACGCGCGCACGATCCGGCGGCGGCGGCACGAGGAAGCGCGAGTGCGAGCGCACCGCCCGACCGTCGCGATAGACGGTGAGGCTCAAGTCGAGCATTCGGCAACGCGTGCCGTCACCGTGGTAGTGCGGCGCGTCGAAGACGACACGGTTGCCGACGGACCGGTAGACGCGGATCGTCCGCTCCGTCTCCGGGTCGATGAGCCGCACGCGGAACGGAGTGTCGGACGAGATCTCCACGAGCTGTCCCTCGGGTACCACCACATCGCGTCGCCCGTCACGCGGCATCACGATGTGGAAGAGCACGGCGGACGAATCTGCCGCCGACACAACGGGCCGCCCATCTTCCGCCGCACCGGCCACCGCGCCTTCTGCCGCGAGGCAGAGCACCTCGCCGGGGGCGAGTCGCACCGGCCCCGAGAGATCGCGCGGGGCGTCGGTCAGCAGATCGACGGCCGCCGTCGCCCCGAAGCGCGCACGATCCCAGTCGATCGTCGCCTCACTCCCGCAATCAAGATTGGCCAGGACGAGCAGCCCATTGCCTCGCGTCACCGCAAGCGTGTTCCCATCACCGCGCGTCACGAGCGCGAGATGCTCCGCGCCAGAGAACGACGGATGCGTCCTCAGGAGGCGGTTCAGGCGGGCGATGAGGCCGACCATGTTCGTCGTCGCCCCCCATGCGAGGTCGTTCCGGCCGTGAACGTCAATCTTCTCGCGGCAATACCACTCGACGCCGTTGGCGATGCCCCACGCGCCCTGCCAGGAGAGAAGCGCCGCGAGCTGCACCCGAAGTCGCGCATACGTCTCGCCGCCATTCGCGAGACGGTCGTTGTCGTGCGTCTCCGCGAAGTGGACGAGCGTGCCGTACATCTCGGCCCGCGCAATCGCTCCCGGCAGGTACCACTCAAACTGCCCGCGGTCATACGTCTGGAAGATCTCCGAATACGCCCAGTCGAGATTGGACTCCGCCAGAAGCCGATCCGTCACCGCGATCTCGCCACCGAGCCCCTCGAGCATGAAAACCGTGTCCGGATACTCCTCGCGCACACGGGCGACGATGTACTCCCACGTCTCCGCCGGAATCATGTACCCCGCGTCGCAGCGGAAGCCGTCAATGCCGACGCGGCACCAGAAGAGGAAGACGTCCGCCATGTAGGCCCGCAGCTCCGGCTTGGCATAATCGAGCTCGACAAGATCCGCCCATGTGACGCCCCAAGCGCCGGGCGAGATGAAGCGCCCGTCCGAGTCTCGGTGGAACCAGTCGGGATGGTGGGTCTGCAGCGTCGAGGCCCAGCCGGTATGGTTCGCCGGCAGGTCGATGAACATGAGCCCGCCCTTCGCGTGCACGGCGCCAATCAGCTCCCTGAACTGATCGAGCGGCGTCGCGTACTCGTCGAACTCGGCCATCGCCGGATCGACGGAGAGGAAGTCCGTCGCCGCGAACGGGCACCCGTACTCGCCCATCACCGCATAGGTCGTCGGCACCGGAAACGGCGGCAGCGTCTGAATGATGCGAAAGCCCATCGTGTCCATGATAACCGGCAGCCGGCGGATGATCTCGCGGAATGAGCCGAACTGGCGCGGGAAGACACAGTAGATCGAGTTACCCCTGCGCGTCTCGGCGCTCTCGACCTTGACATGGGTATTGCGCCCTTCCGGCCACTCGGGCACGTGCGAGCCCTCGGGAAAGAAGCAGGCCTTGCCCGAGAAGATGCCGACCTCATCGAGCGGGATGTCGGCGGCGAAGACGCCGGGGGCGATCTCGTCCAGCGGGATGTCCGTCCATGCCCGTGCAAGCGGGGTCAGGCCCTTCTCGGTCTCGTCGATGATCTCGCGCCGGCGCACGGTGGCGCGACCGAGGTTGGTGCGGAACGCCGCGCGACCCTTGCGCGGCGTGTCGAGACGTAATGTCACATGCAGTATGTCGCCCCGCCACTTCAGGAGGAAGTCCTCGGGATTCGGAGTCTGTGTCATAGCCCCCATGTCCTCTTCAGATGCTCAAGCCCCTTCTTCAGCGCCGCTTCGGTCACGCCGTCGTGCGGCTCGAAGACGATGTGCCGCGCGGCGGCGGCCATCGGCTTCATTGCGGCGAAATCGACCTTCCCCTCGCCAGGCGGCAGGTGGTCATCGCCGCCCTGCGAGTCATTGATGTGAAGACCGACGGGTTGAGGGAACGCAATCGCCGCGCTTGCCGTCGAGGGCTGCCGATTGCCGTCGGACTGCTGATTGCCGTCGGGCTGCTGGTTCTTCCAGCCGTTGACCTGCCTGACGTAATCGTGGCCGGTGTCGAACCAGGGCTTCACCCAGTCGCCGACGAGCTCGGCGATCTCCCACTCGGCCGGGAACCCCTCGAGATACGGCAGGTTCTCGAGGCCCAGTGTGACCTTGTTCTCCTCGAGGACGGGCTGCAGCGCGGCCAGCTCGCCCTTCAGTACGTCAATCGCCTTCCGCCCGCGCTTCACGCGCCGCTTCAGGTCCCAGCGCCGCAGGAAGCCGCTGCAGGCGACGCGCCCCGCGTGCAGCACCACGGCGTCCGCCCCCATCGACGCGGCGAACTCGATGTTCCGCTTCACATGAATGCGCGCGAGCGCCCGCGCCTCGGGATCGGGATCCCCCAGGAGATACAGCTCGGGATAGCCCTGCGGCGCGGAGATCGGCACAGGGCAGAACGCGTGCACGCTGCCGACGGGCATCCGGTCCAGTCGCGCCTTGAAGCCCTTCACCTGCTGAAGCGTCGTGTGAAAGCCGAGTTCGAGCGCGTTGAACCCGAGCGCCATCGCCTTATCGGCGATCGCCTCGCCGGACTCGATCCGACGATTGCACCAGTTCGTTGAAAGCGCGAACCGCATCAGCCGCCCTTCGGGATCTCGTCCCTGGTGATGTAGATGCGCGCCATGTCGGTCTTGTAGGCCGAGCGCTCGGAAATGTCGAGCTCCTCGAAGAGCTTTTCGCCGGGACGGATGCCCGTGAAGACGATGGGGATGTCGACATAGGGCTTGTAGCCCGCCTGGCGGATCATCTGCTCGGCGAGGTCGAGGATGAGCACTGGCTCGCCCATGTCGAGCGTGTAGATCGCGCGCTCGGATCGGCTCGCCGCCTGGAGGACAAGACCGACCGCCTCCTCGACCGTCATGAAGTAGCGCTTCATTCCCGGGTGCGTCACCGTGACCGGCAGTCGTCTCGCAATCTGCTCGCGGAAGAGCGGCACCACCGAGCCCGACGACCCGAGCACGTTGCCGAAGCGCACCGCGCAAAACGAGGTGCCCGCACTCTCGGCATTGAGCGCCATGATCGCCTGCTCCGCCGCGCGCTTCGTCCTGCCCATCACCGAAATCGGGTTCACGGCCTTGTCCGTCGAGATCAGCACGAACCGCGCAACGCCATGCCGCCGCGACATTCCGGCAAGAAGCCGCGTCGCCTCGGTGTTGTTGCGCTCGCCCTCCTTCGGGTTCGCCTCAACCATCGGCACGTGCTTATAGGCCGCCGCGTGCAGAACGATCTCGGGACGATGCTCGGCGAAGATCTCCTCCATGCGCGCAGCGTCATTGACATCCACCATGAGCGGCACCAGCCGCGTCGGCGTACCGCGCTGGCGCATCTCGCGGTCGATCTCGTAGAGGGCGTTCTCGCCGCGTTCGACGAGCAGCAACTCGCGCGGCGCGGCGACCGCCACCTGGCGCACGAGCTCCGAGCCGATGGAGCCGCCTGCGCCGGTGATCATCACCACCTTGCCGCGCAGGAAACCCACCGCCGCCGCCGAGTCCATCCGCCGGACGCGGCGCTCCAGGAGCTCCGTCTCGCTTACCCGCGACGCCGAGAGCCAGCTCCACGCAATGCGCCAGAGCACGACCCCGAGCGTCCCCAGGACGAAGAACATCAGCGTCACGGAGTAGGGCGGGCGCAGATGGGCGAAGCTGTCGATCGGCGTCACGTAGCGGATGACCGTGAGCGCGGCGCAGGCGAGACCGGTAGCGGCGAAATAGCGCGGCAGGTCGCCGAACGAGAATCGCCGCCACGCAATGCGGTAGCAGCCACATGCGACCAGCGCGATGAGATGAATCGCGCAGACGGTAATGAACGACACCGCGGCGACGCGCCATCCCCAGCGCGGCGGCCCGAAGTCGAATCTCAGCAGGTGCGCCGCGACGTAGGCAGCCGCGAGCACTGTCGCATCAAGCGCAAGCCCGACGACGCGCGTCGCCGCAAACCGCACCCAGGCCTCTCTGCTCCTCGTCATCCAGAAACCTAAACGGCGAGCGTCGTACGTGACCAGGGCTCCTTGCCCGCGAGAAGCGAGGGCGTGGTCATCTCCGGCGGAACGGGGATGCCCAGCATCTGGAGCGCGGTCGGCGCGACGGCGGAGAGCTTCGCGAGCGGCGTCAGCCGCACGCCGGCGGCGTCGTTCGCCACGTAGAAGCAGTCCACCAGGTTGAGCGTGTGCGAGGTCTTGGTGAGACCGGTGCGGTAGTCGACCATCTGCTCGGCGTTGCCGTGGTCCGCGAAGATGAGGACGTGCGCGTCCAACTCGAGGAGTCGCGGCAGGATCTTGCCGATGCACTCGTCGGTGACCTCCACCGCCCGTGTCGCCGCTGCCTCGTCGCCCGTGTGGCCGACCATGTCGCAGTTCGCGTAGTTGACGACGATGAAACCGTAGGGATTGTCCTGCAGACGCCGCAGCAACTCGTCCGTCACGTTGTAGGCGTCCATCTCCGGATGCGAGGCGAATGTCGCAGGATCGAAGCGTGACTTGACCTCGACCTGGTCCTCGCCTTCCGAGGGTGTGGTCGACTTGCCGTTGAAGAAGCTCGTGACGTGGCGGAACTTCTGTGTCTCGGCGAGACGGAGCTGGCGGATGCCAGCGCGGGAGACGACCTCGCCGAGCAGGTTGTCCATGCCGCCGCCTGCGCCCATCGCGCCGAGGAGGTAGTCGGCGAACTCGTCCCAATAGCGGGTGAAGCCGAGGTAGGTCACCTTCGGACGGGCGCAGCGCTCACCGGGATAGTCGTCGCAGACGAAGGCCTGGGTGAGCTGGATGGCGCGGTCCTGGCGGTAGTTGGTGTGCATGACGACATCACCGTCGGCCATGCCCGCGTAATCGCCGATCACGTAGCAGGGGATGTACTCGTCGGTCATCGGGGCGCCGTCCGGCGTCTGCCCCGACTCGTACTCGGCCTTGACGCACTCCTCGATCGTCGCGACGCGCTTGCCCTTCGCGCCGACGATGCAGTCGTAGGCCGTGCTCGTGAGCGTCCAGTTCTTCACGCGATCCATGCCGTAGTAGCGGCCCATCGCAGTGCCGATCTTCGCGTTGCCGACGGCGGCGAGCTCCTGCTTCAGTCGTGCGATGTACTCGAGCGTCGAGCGCGGCGGCGTGTCGCGGCCGTCGAGGAACGGATGCACCACGATGCGCCCCTCGGGGAACTCCTGGCGGGCGCGACGCATCAGCTTGAAGAGATGCTCCTGGTGGGCGTGCACGCCCTCGTCCTGCAGCAGACCGAAGAAGTGGAAGGTCGAGTTATGCGCCTTCCAGTCGCCGATGAGCTTCTGCCACTTGGGGGACTTGAAGAGTTCGCCCGAGGACAGACCGTCGTCGATGCGCTTGAGCTCCTGGATGACGATGCGCCCTGCGCCCATGTTGAGGTGGCCGACCTCGGAAGATCCCTGGTAGCCGTCCGGCAGACCGACGGCCTCGCCGCAGCAGTCAAGCAGGCAGTGCGGATAACGCGCCCGAATCTGGTCGATGACTGGCGTCTTCGCCCCGAACACCGAATTACCCGCCTGACGGGGGTTCACTCCCCAACCATCACGAATGATGAAAACCACTGGTCTCATTGCTCTTTCTACTCCTTAGTATTGCTTGAAGTGTGTATTATACCATACTTTGCGGCATGGCGATGACCACGATCTTCGCCGGCGGATGCTCCGCGCCGTCAAGAAGAAAGCGCGCGTCGTCGGTAACGAGCTCGCGCAGGAAGTCCGCCTTGCCCTCCGCTGCGTAGCGTCCGTAGGGCATGTTCGCCTGGTCGCCGAAATAGACGAAGTCCTCGTCGACGAGATCCGGCCGCCCGTCCGGCTTCGACGCGACAAGGAAGGAAGCGCGCTTCATTTCCGGTTTCTCATCATGATGAAGAACGCGACCGTCACCCAGATGAGGAGCATCGCGAGACAGATGAGAAACACCTTAAGCCAGCCGATCGTGAAGATGAGCGCGAACGAGAGCGCGACCCAGATGTTCATCGCCGGCTCGTGCAGGAGCTGCTTGCCGGCGAAAGACGCGGGCGCCGGCGTCTTCGACTCGGGATCGACCGTGCGCAGCAGGAGAAGCCCAGTCGCCGTCACGCCCGTCGCCTGGCCGAACTCGGCGATCGCCCGCTCGAACCACGCCGTCTTGAAGAGCCGCGGACCGAAGAACAGCACGGCGAAGACCGTCCAGATGACGCCGGATACCGCCATGATCGTGAGCGGCATCCAGTTCGCGACCACCACCGAGAGCTCGATCGTGGTGATCGCCGCGAGCGCAAGGTAGTCGAGCGAGGCGCCGGAGATGCGCGCCATCTGGTCACGGTCGACGAGCAGGTCGACGTGGAAGATTTTCGCCACCACCTGCAGCACGACCCCGCCGATCATGCAGAGCGGGAAGAGCGGGAACCCGTCCAGCGGTACCGTGAGCCAGAGCCCCCAGCCGACCAGCACCGAGAGGCCTACGATCGCGATGTGCCAGGCGAGCGAATCCACCGAATCCGCTGCGACCGTCTGGCGTCCCGCGGATGGGCGGTTGTCCCGCGCGTGGATGCCGCGGCGTTCGGCGATGGTGCGCTTGGAGAACGGCCGCACCGTCTTCACGAGTCCGCGGTGGTAGGCCCAGTTGACGAGCACCATCCCCAGCACGATGCCAGCGATCATGCCGAACGTCGCGATGGTGTATCCGAGCGCGATGCCGTCCGACCAGCCCTTCGCGGTGAACGCCTGCGACATGCCGCCGACCGTGCCGTGGCCGCCCTCGAAGCCGAGC
>CACYCW010000189.1 GCA_902773015.1 uncultured bacterium | reverse complement strand
GCAGGCGACGGCCGGCGAGCCGGGAACCGGCGGCGGCGGCGGCGGCGCAGGCCATAATTCGCCATCATCTGCGGCAGCCGGCGGCTCTGGCATCGTCTACATCCGCATTGCCCATACGATGTCGGGCAAGTTCGAGAAGCCGCCGGCGAGCGTCGAGGCCACCTACGACAGGAACGAGCACTATTCGGTGAAGCCCAATGCCTTCTACGATGTGACGGGCGACTACGTCGGCACCAACGTCGGCGATTACATCTCTCATGTCAACCTCAAGCCCGGTGCCGTGTGGCCTGACGGCACCACCGATGATTTCGATGTCACGCTGACGATTTCGAAATGCCCCGTCACCTTCACCGACCTCGCCCTCGCCGACTGGGAGTTCGGCACGGCGACGCCGCCCTCGCCGACCTGCACGGTCACTCCCAGCTGGGCGGTCCCGGTCGTCTACGAGTACGCGACCTCCCGCGAGAGCACCGAGTGGACCACGGAACAGCCGGGCGAGATGGGTGATTACGTGGTTCGCGCCCGGGTCGCGGATACGGACAACCTGAGCTTCACCTACGCCTACGCCGATTTCAAGGTGACCCCGGTGCATGTCACCTTCACCAACCTGAAGCAGCGCGGCTGGATGGTCGGCACGCCGGTCGACCAGACGCCCGACCCCATCTGCACGGTGACGCCGGCCTGGGTGCTGCCGATCTACGAGTACGCCGCGCAGGGCAGCGAGGACTGGTCGGCGGAGAAGCCGACTGCCGTCGGATCTTATCGCGTCCGCGTGCGCGCCGCGAACGAGACCGACTACTCCTTCGAGATTCAGTACGCCGACTTCTCCATCGTGGGCGGCCTTGGCGACATCTTCTCCGACTACGTCGAGATCACCGTCGGCGCCCACACGCCCGATCTCGTCGACTACCCCTACGAGGTCACGCTCTGCGAGACAAACCCCGTCGGCTTCCTCTACTCCCGCGCCGGGACGGACGGCAACCGGATGGCGTTCACGCTGGCGGACGGCACCACAGTGCTGGACTACCAGGTCGGCACGTGGAACACCAACGGCGACTCGATCGTCTACGTGAAGATGCCGCTCGTCACCTCGACGGAGCAGGTCATCCGCCTCTACTGGCGCGCCTGGGATGACGTGCAGACGCCGGAGCACCATCCCGAGGCGGTCTGGGAGAGCTGGACCAAGGAGCAGTGGGCGGCCGTCACCAAGCCGACCGAGCGCTTCGACTCGCCCGTCTCGCGCGAAGGCTATCTCGTCAACTACTGGACGCAGCTTCCCGCTATGTCCATGCGTTTCTGGGACGCGACGGACGCGACGGTCGGCCAGATCACCAAGAAGGGCATCCCGCGTTTCGGCACGGCGATCGAGACCTTCACCAACATCCTCACGAAGACCGGCTTCGACGAGATGCCGACGCGCATAGGCGGCGCCTTCCGCGTCGTCTACACGTTGGACGACCCAATCGAGGCATACGAGCCGCTCCAGTGCCACATCGACTACGCGGTCACTGCGCGCACGCCCTGGGACGATCTGAAGGGCGGCACGGATCTCACGACCAACGGGCGCGTGCTACTCGTGAACGATGATGCGGCCACGGGGCATGAGGTGACGGGCCAGAGCTACTGGCGCGAGCGGTACGTCACCGATCCCGCAAGCGGCTCAGTGCTCACGAATGACATCTTCTGGGTGCATGACACGAATGCCGTCCATGGGGCGATTCGCCCGTTTGTGATGCCCTACTCCGCACATGATCTCAAGATGATCGATGATCAAGGGGCGACCAACACGCTCTGGCGCCTTGAGGACGTGATGTTGGGTAACGTCTTTCCGCAGAACCTTAACCTGAGTGCGACGATGTGCTTCCTGCCGTGGTCATCGACGGCCTACGGTTGTACCAACTACACGGAGACCGGGGTCCAGTCCGATGTTGCGCACATGATTCTGCGCAACAAGGCTGGCTCGGTGATCTATTCGCCCTGCTACACGAACGGTATTGGTACGATTTATTTTGACGCCGTTAACGCCTATTCTACCGGCAGTACGGAGGACGGTGATGATTATCGCATTGTGGTCGAGATCGCCACTTCCACGTCGGAGGGCAAGATACCGACTGACGCGAACAGCTATGGGCAGGACAAGGAGACGGGTCGCATCTGGGATCTCGGCCTGATCAGCGACTGGCGTCGGCAGACGCTGATTCCGCTCAAGCGTGACGGGACGATTGGCTTTGTGCGGGAAGACCCGACCGACGAACTGCCGCTGGGCATCAAGACGCGCGGTTCCACGAACAACTTCTACCGCGTCTGCGTCAAGGTTGACATCCGTCAGCCGTGCCGCTTCCGCATCTATCGCACGAGCGATGACGACAACGCGGGTACCGACACGGCGCGACTGATTCTCATCGATAACATCATCGTCTCCTATCCGAACAACTCGGCGGATCTTGAGCCGTATGGCGAGTATGACGAGAACCGGCGCAACAGGTCGGTGCTGGGCTGGGGCGGGGCGATGGCAACGCCGTTCCCTGCGGCTGGTGACCCCGATATCCATGCAAGGGCGAAGGCCGTGCCCTACATGAGCGGCTTCACCAATGTCCCGCCCGATTCTATCGTGCTCCGCACGCTGATGCACTATCGCTGGCGCTATCTTGACCAGGCGTACGATCCGGTGGATCCGAACGAGTGGCGCACGGTCGAGCTGTGGCCGTCGGACGACATGGTCTCGCGCGAGGCGCTTGACCTGCCGAACGCCGAGGGCGACGTCGAGTTCTGGTTCAGCACGCTCCTCAACGTGCCGTACTACGACTACTACGACTATTCCGGAACCGGGTTCAAGCTGAACGGCACGAGCGGCAAGCCGCTCTACGACGAGATGGTGCACGAGGTCACGAACCACCTCTACACGGCGGGCTACAAGCCATTCGCGAGCTTCGGCACCAACTGGTTCTTCCGCGTGCGCGCGGGCAGGAGCGATTACGAGGGCCTGCGGCTCATCACGCTCGCGGGCGAGACGGCGACGACGAACGTGATGGAACTCGTCGGCGACGGGCTCTGGCGCGGCTGCGTGCCGACGCCGGACGCGATCTCGGGCGGACTTCGTTTCCGTCTGGAGGGGATGAATCCGCAGACGCCCGGAGCGACCGCCTACACGTTCTCGACAGACCGCTGGGTCGCCGAGTCGTCGCTCGATGACCTGCCGGCCGAGGTGCGGCTCATCGATGGCGGCGAGAGCAGTTGGGCGACGGTGCCGTGCGACGCGAAGACCGGTTACATCCTCTTCCGCGTCGACGAGGCGAAGCGGTCGGTCTACGTGGCGCGTGCCGACTACCAGGACTTCAACCTCTGGGGTAGCGCGGCGAACACCAACGGACTCTTCGTCGGCAGCGCGGTCGACACCAACTCGACGACCTATATCGCGCAGGAGATCGACATCGACTGGTCGAAGGTCTTGGTCAGCGTCGCGACGAATGCCAGCTGGACGGAGGACTTCGGCGTGAGCTCGGGCGTCATGGCGACGAATGTCTACCCGCGCGACGTGCCATTCACCGAGGCGCGGTCGCTCGCGGGCTGGACGGCGGAGAACGGCTCGTGGACCTACAGCAAGTGGTCGATCGCGAGCGACAAGAGCTATGGCGACGACTCGGCGCTTCAGCTCGAGGGGCGCGGGCGCGGGCGCGTCTCGTTCATCGACGCTACCTCGGTGCCCGAGGGTATCGACAGCCTAATCTACACGGCCCGAGTCGCGCAGTTTAACGAATTCGAGAATTTCACCTACTTCAACGACTACACCGAGACGTGGAAGTCGCCGATCAAGATGACGAACTACGTCTTCACGACGATGGCGGCGCTCACCGAGACTGGGAAGGACTCCTACATGGGCGACGGCTCGCTCTCGCTCGTCGCGTGCTACCATCCGCAGAAGGGCTGCTACGAGTACCGCGTGTCGCGCGGCACGTCCGAGGCCTCGCTGCGCATGGCGCTCTACAAGTGGACGCCGAGCGGGGACGTGATGAAATGCACGTTGCTCGGCTACCGTGACTACAACTCCTCGACCTACCAGTCTACGCGCCTCGTCAAGACGGCGCAGAGCAGCCTCGGCGCGCTCTTCATCTCGGTGCGCGAGCATCAGCTCGGCGCGAACTGGGGTACGCTGGTCATCGCCGGCATCCGCAGCGCTGACGTGGACATTTCGTCGGATCCCTCGGCAATCGGCGGGACGTCCTCCGGCTCATCCTTCTACGTCGTCGAATACCATGACTCGGCGACGGATCGCATTAAGAGCGGCTCGTTCGGCGTGCTGGCGCGTAACTGCCCCGGCGTCTTCGTGAAGCCGGCCTACTACAATGACGGCGTCAAGATCATCGGCAGCCCCAATACGAATACCTTTTCTGACCAGGGTTCGAAGACTGTCAAGTTCCCGGGCAACATGACGGGCGGCGACACGGTTGACTCGTACTATGACCAATGGATGGTCAAGGGGCGTATGGAGCGGCTGGAGAATCATCCCATGTCCTGGGGCTTCCAGGCGACGAGCGGGCTGGCGCAGAACATCATGGTGCAGGTTGCGCAGCACGGGTCGGGCAAATGGGAGACGGTCGCTGTGAATCCCGTGTCGAGCTACAACGACGTCACGTTCACGAACGTGGTGCGCAGCACGAGTCCGAGCGACGTGCGGCTGGTGATGGGCGGCGACTCATCTTCGAGCCGCATCGACGCGGTCATCAACCGCATCGAGATGACGCAGTGGGTGGGGCAGACAACGCCGGGCCTCGACGACTCCTCGAACTACGGCTTCACCAATCTCTGGGTCTACACGTCGGCATGGATCAACGAGTATGTAACCGCGGCGAACGGCAAGACGAACCGCACCGTGCTGCTGCAGCCGACGCGCGCGACGAGCTCGTCCACACCGGTCTCGCTGCGCACGCCGATGATGCGCGGGTTCGGACTCTTCCACATCGGTTGGCGCAACGCCGACTCGCATGCGGTCGCGCTCGTGCAGGTCGCCGAAGGTGTGACGCGTAACAACCTGAAGCAGACGACGGAGGCGTCGCCCGACCACACCGGCACCGGGAGCGGCTACTGGGAGACCGTGGCGACGCTCGACTTCTCGACCCTGGCCGCGACGGGGTCGAAGACGATCTATCTCAACCGTCGCTACCCGAGCACGGGCGTCGTGCGTGTGGTGATCGCGAGGAATGTCGTCGCGGCGGCGATCGCCGGCTCGACGCCGCGCACCACGCCGGAGTACGGCCAGGTCGAGATCACCGACGCCTTCGCGTGGGACCTGCCAGAGTACGACATGCACAGTTGGACGGGGTGGAACTTCCGCACCGCCGGCTGGAACGTCTCGGCGGAGGACAGCGATGCGGTCGCGCCCGGCCCGTTCGCGAACCTCACCGATGCGACGACGGGCCTCTCGGGTCTTCTCAACAACACGCTGGACGCCTCGACGCTCGCGGATAACGTGACCGACTATGCGTCGAAACCGCCGCATGTCCAGTCGCCGACGTTCGGCACGAACTGCATCGGCGCGGTCGACTTCCGCGCACGGCTCTACGACACGAACGACCTCGCGACGGCGGGGCATCCGGCCATGCTCACCATCTACGGGGCGCGGCAGAAGGACGCCTTTGGCGAGCCGACGGACTGGGTGCAGGTTGAGGAGTTCGCGGTCTCGAACGGGTTCTACCGTCCGTTCACCAAGAAGTTCAAGCCGAGCGACCAGTTCTTCGCGATTCGCTTCGCGGTGAAGGGGGTGCCTGGCGTGGTCGGCGGCGGCACACCTACCTACGATCCGCCGCTCCGGGTGGCGCTTGACGACGTCTGCATCTACGAGCGTCCGCCGCTGTCGCTCGCCTTCCGCAAGCTGCACGCGCGGCCGTTCCGCAACGCCGACGCGATCAAGGGCACGGAGGCGGTGCGCGATATCGCGACCGTGAACGAGCAGCCGCTCCTCGGCGAGGCCTTCGGCTTCCAGGCGGAGGTGGAGGTGAACTCCGAGGAGATACTGGTGGACGATCCGGACCACCCGATCACCGTCGAGCTGTGGTACTATCCGTCCGCGGAGCCGTGGGGCTTCGAGAACTGGAAGGGCGCCGCGGGCGCGAAGCATGTCGAGCTCAAAAAGGCGGTCGGCGAGAGCCTCATCTTCCGCTCGACGATGGACAACACCGACTCGATGTGCCTGCCGCAGTTCCTTGAGGGCGACGAGACGTACAAGATCGTGCAGTACCAGTTCGTCGCGAAGTACTACGACCAGAGCTTCGAGCAGTATCCGCACGAGATGTCACTCAGGGACTGGTCGATGCCGTCGTGGAACACGGGCTTCACCGATCCGAACGCGGCGTCGGGTGCGGACTTCTCGGGCTTCACGCTTCTCGAGGCGATCGCGCCGAAGCGGGCGTGGATCAACGAGATCAACTACGTCGAGGACACGAAGAGCGCTTCCTCTGCCGACCAGTGGGTGGAGATCGCGGTGCCGAGCGGAGTGGACATGACGGGGTGGGTCCTGAAGCTCTACGACAACGAGAAGGGCTACATCGCGAACCTGATGACGTTCGGCAAGGGGTGCCCGTCGAAGAAGCAGGTGTCGGGCGATCCGAGCCACTACGACTTCTACCTGGTCAAGGGCCCCTCGACGACGCTTGAGGGGGCGGATGCGACCTGGCCGAAGATCTCGGTTGACTCGGTGTCGGATGGCATCTTGAACTACGCCTATCCTTACGGATTCGAGCTGGTGCGGCCGACGGGGGTCGTCGAGCACCGGGCGGTCGCTCAGGGCTGGAACCAGTTCCGCGAGGCCGGCTACGATTTCGCCTGGATGTTTGACGGCACGAACCTCGTGAAGGACCTTGATGCGTGGTATGGCGTCGATGATTGGGTGTGGGCCGCGGAGGACTTCCACACGTATCCGGGCGCGACGGTCGGTGTGATCACCAACCAGGGCGCGTTGCATGCGGAATGGTACTCGCCGATGGGGCGCACGCCGGGGGCGATCAACGAGAACCAGTACATCGACCCGACGTGGTTCGTGCACCCGAACGGCGGCTACCACTGGATCTCGGCGCAGGTGACGGGCGGTCACATGCGGCAGATCATCGGCACCGAGACGAACACGATCGCGACGATCACGATACAGGACGGCGGCACGACGAGCATCGTCTACGAGGTGGACCGCTGGTACCAGCTCGGTCCTTGGTCGGTCACGCCGACGAGTGAGGCGTCGATCGCCGGCCCGGTGACGGAGAACCGTCGGAGCTACTACACGCTCACGCTCTCGAACGTGAGCAACGAGCTGGACGTGACGGCGACGACGGCGATCTCCGACGAGCTTGCGGGCCTTGGCGTGACGGACGAGAACCCCTACAGGAACGCGATCATGAAGTGGCTGGAGAACGGGGACTTCGAGGGCGACTCGATCCAGCTCGGCGAGTTCCGCGGGCATGACGGCAGCGAGCACCAGGAGGTCGACCTCACGGCGCTCTACTGGCTTGATCTCGATCCGACGCGCGGCGGCTGGGAGCTGTGGGGCGGCATGGGCGAGCGCGGCGGCGGCACGGCGCTCGGACCCGTCGACTGCGAGGTCGTGCGCGTGAACCCGTCCGACCCGACGAGGGCGCACACCAACATCCAGACGACGGTGTGGCTGATGATCACGAACAAGAACGACGCGGCGTTCGCGGCGTATCCGCCGTATCGCCTGCAGGGCCTCGCCAACGAGCAGTCCGACGTCTTCGAGGGCAGTTGGACGTCGGTGACGTTCAAGGTGAAGATGATGATGAAGACGTCCGACTCGAGCCTGTCGAGCCAGTGGCATGCGATGCGCTACTTCGCGTTCGGACCCGACTCGTTCCGTCCGGCGAATGACGCGGAGGCGCCGTTCGCGGCGCGGGTGGAGGTGACGGATCCGTTCTCGCGGCAATCGCCCGCGTGGGAGTGGGGCTGGTGGAAGTACAAGGAGCGCGGGCTCCGGCCGTGGACGAAGTTCGCGCTTGACACGGATCTGCCGCCGGCAGGCGTCTCGACGCTCAAGAAGAATGACGTGCTGAACTACTGATCAACTTGAAAGTGGAACGAACGATGCAGAGACTTGAAGCCAGAGTGAACGGAAGGGGCAGGTGCTGCGCTCTCATTGCGCTTGCTGCGCTGGCGTTCGTCCTGACGGGCTGCGAGAAGGAGCCGGAGCCCCAGCCGGATCCCTATGTGCCGGATTCCTACATGAAAGACCCCGTGTTCCGCAAGGGGCTAGACGACCGCAATGCCGCGCAAAAGAGGATCGTGGCGGAGCGCGCGAAGCTCGTGCGTCGGATGGAGGAGCTCGTCCGCGCGCACGGCGAGAACGAGGAGACGCTCAGGAAGATTCCAGAGTGGAACGAGCTGCACCGCAAGGTGACGGAGCTCAACGCGCGCTACGAGGAAGGCCGACGCGACCTTCTCCGGTATGCGCGCGAGCGGATCACACCGAAGGGCGGGGCCGCTCCCGCCGCCGCGAAGAAGCCGATTTCAAAATGATGAGGAGGAGAGCCATGAACAAGATCATCAAGAACCTCGCGATTGCCGCATCCCTCGCGGCTGCCACGTTCGCAACGGCACTGTCCGCGCGTGCAGTCGACCCCGGCGACATCTACTCCATCGATCTGGTCGACAGCGGTCTCTACGGCGGCCGCATCCCGTCCGAGAACGACCCCCTGAAGATCGGCGAGAAGGCGGTCATCCGGGTGCGGCTGCTGAACCGCAACTTCGGGACATCGGGGACGGGCTGGCGGTTCGTGCCGAAGGACTCGACCCTCACAGCCGAGCAGCTCGAGGCGATCTTCCCGCCGGAGCTCGGCATCATGCTCGGCGGCCAGCCGGTCTACGCGAAGTTCGTGGACCTCACGGAGGTCACGACCCCGGCGTACACCTACACCGACCTCTTCTTCGAGTACACGGTGAAATCGGGTGACCTCGCGATGCCGGCCCACCTCATGAACAGCTCGGGCACTGCGGCGAGCTCGACGATCGGCTCCGACTACGCGCTTCGGTATCTCGGCACCTACTGGCGGCTCACCAACAACGACGGCGATGACGTGATCTTCCACTTCCGTCCGGCGGGCACGATTCCCGAGCCGACGGATCCTCCGGGCGAGCCGCAGAACTACTGCGTGAGCGGCCTCGGCATGGGCCTTTACGCGAAGACGATCGATTTGGACAGCAACTACGCCGTCGAGCCCGAGACGGAGGCGGACGAGGGCGTCTGGCGGCGTATCTACCGTGGCATGACGACGACGTCATCGCTCCTGCCGTCCATCGCGGCGGAGGGCGCGGCGCAGGCGGCGGTCACGATGTACGTGTGGGTCGAGAAGGGTGCTGGCGACGTGACGATCGCCGCACCGCTCACGACGGACGGGGCGCACACGGTGGAGGACATGATCGGCGGCGAGACCTATTCGCGCACGGTGCTGCCGGTCTCGGTGCCGGTCGGCTCCTCGACGGTGTCGTTCAAGCTCAAGGGCCTCGTCAACGGCGCGACGAAGGTGCGTATGAGCTCGACCGAGCATCTCATCGCAGACGACATGGGCATTCTCGTGACGAACTGGGTCGAACGCCCGATCGAGGTGGTGGATCCACCGTCGCCGTTCGTCGCGTTCAATCTCCTCGACCCGGCTGGGAATCCCCTCACGTCGTCGGTGACCTGCCCCACGGACTTCCAAAACTACGTGGCGGCGCTCACCGTGACGCTGTCGCAGGCGTCGGACGCGAAGGTGACCGTCGACCTCAACCCGACGGTGGAGGGCGGCGGTGACATCTTCGCCGACAAGCTGCTCGCCATCTCCACGACGACGGACGGTACGCCGTGGGTGAACGAGATCGACTCCGTCACGTTCGAAGCTGGCGAGACGGCGAAGACGCTCTACATCTACGCGCTCGGCAGCTCGGCGAATCTCGCGAGCTACGGCGTCAAGTTCACGCCCTCGACCTCCGGCCCCGGTTCGGCGATCTTCGATGGCGATGACCACTCGCACACGGCGAACCTCGTCGTCAAGTACGCGAAGCCGGCGATCACGAACCCAACCGCGTCGACGCCGATTGTGGACGCGATGTCCGGCCAGGCCTACTCGCTCGACATCACGATCCTGGACTCATACAAGTTCATGCGCGCCACGGAGGGTTATACCTTCAAGTACCGCATCAAGCTTTCGGGCACCTCGGGGTCGTGGCAGACGATCGACGACGTGATCGTCGACCCTGACACCGGCGAGGCGACGGTCGACATCGATTTCGAGGACGATGGCGAGGGCACGCTCGAGATTTATGCGCTCAACGCCGACGGCAAGCCGACGGATCACGTGAACGTGCCGGTCACGATCGCCGCGCCGAAGAAGGCGGAGGGCGTTCTCAACCATACGGACGGCTACTATGCTGAGGGCGACACGGCGAAGGTGAGGTTTGAGCTCAGCCAGAAGACGCCGGGCAACAAGGTCTACTACGCCTTCCTCGTGCCGGTCAACGACGACGCGACGAACAAGTTCTCGTCCACCGGCTTCAGCACCTCGACGCCGGCGACGGGCGGCTGCCCGATCTCGCCGGGATCGTTCGACTCGGGGAGCGGCTTCACCGAGGTGGCGTGCCTGGACGGCAACGCCTCCGGCCAGTACGACGTCTTCATCTGCACGCAGCCGACCTACTCGAAGACTAAGGGCGCGGGCTACAGCGCCGGACGCGTCGTCATCAACGTGACGAACGTCGCGCCCTACGTGGTGAGCGCCTCGATGGGCGGCACCGACATCCCGGCCTCGGGCACGGACGTCCAGCAGGCGATCGCGCAGGGCGTCGCGAAGAACTTCCGCATCTCGGTCGGCGAGACCGAGCCGAGCCAGATCGACAAGGACGGCGTCCTGGACGGCGGCACCGACAACCGCTTCCTCACGCAGTGGAAGTTCGGCACCGAGAGCCTCGACTGGGAGAGCGTCTACGGCAACCCCGACCTCGCATCCGCGGTCATCAGCCACACCTTCACGGCGCCGGGCGACCAGGTGATCAAGGTGCGCGTGCAGGACAAGGACATGCGCAAGCTCGGCAGGTGGAGCCCCGAGTTCACCTTCACGGTCCACGTGCTGGACGCGCCGTCGATCGTCATCACGCCGGTGAACGGCAACACCTACACGGAGCGCTCGACCGGCGACAACGCGAGCCGGTTCAACGTCGAGCTCACGGTGCCGCCGACGTTCTCCAGTTCCGATGCGCGACTGAAGATCGACCTCACGGTGTCGCTGCTCGGCGACGCGACGAAGTACGACGTCGGCGACTGCGTGCTCTCGAAGACGCGCGTCGAGTTCCGCAGCGGCGTACCGACCGGCCAGTCATTCTACCTGAAGACGCTGGACGGCACGCCCGAGTCGGCGGCGAGCGGCTTCCGCATCACGGCGGCGGTCGCGGCCGACAGCGATGTCGACGTCGAGGGCAAGACCTGGGACGCTGGGGAGGTCGAGATCAGCGTGGTCAACGACAGCCCGGAGATCATCACGCCGGTTGAGTACGTCGACTCGGAGGGCAATCCGATTCCGCAGGTGACGTCGGTCGGCGAGAACCTGACGGTCGGCTGGTCGCTCTCCGACGTCGTGCCGGATCACGAGGGCATGACCGTGACCTTCACGACCAGCGAAGGCAAGAAGGCCGTCTACAAGCAGGGTACCGGGGAGGGTGAGTATCCCGACGTGATGAGCGGCACCCACACCTTCAGCTTCAATTCGTCCGGTGCGAACAAATCGCTCACCATCATGGTGCAGGACAAGGACGGCGGCATCGCCTCGCGCACGCTGTACTACACCATCGCCGCCGCGAAGACGATCGAGCTCGTGCCGCACGGCCCGCCGAACGGCAACGGCACCGCGCTCTCGGCACGCTACCAGGACAAGGCGAGCGGCCTCGGCGCTGGCAAGGTGTGGGCGAGCAACCCGAGCATGATCGAGAACTGGGTGTTTGGCTTCAACTGCGGACTGGAGACGACCTGGCGCGTCTTCGGCGCCGGCTACACCAACGGCGAGAACGACGTGCGCAGCGATCCCGACTTCAACTACACCTACACGGATCCGGAGGGCAAGGACTCGTTCCTCTACGCCTGGCTGCAGATCGTGCAGGAGGAGGGCAGCACGAAGCCGACCGACGAGTATCTCGCGGTCGTGCCAGAGCATCGCGGCACCGAGAACTCGGGCACGCTCGTCGGCCTGCCTTCCGAGGAGCTGGAGGACGGAGGCTATCCGAAGACCAGCCTCGAGGCGATCTTCGCGAAGGAGTGGCTCGTCACCGACAACATGGGCGACATCAACCAGGATGGCATCCCCGACATCTACGTGAAGAGGTACGAGTTCGGCGTCTTTGACGCGAATGGCAATGTCGCCGGCGATGACCTGAAGGCCATCACCGTCGCGAACGAGAACGGTAATATCGACAACGATTACCTGCCGTCGTTCGGCACGTCGCTCTACGGCTCGCTGATTCCCAGCCTGAAGGATACCTGGGCGACGCTCGGAAAGGCCTTTGATGCCAGGACGGAGATCCGCGGCTACCATGACGGGCTGAATGACGCGGCTGCGCTGACACGAGTCGACGGCGTGACCTCGGATCGCATCTATGCCGTCGAGAACGGCGGTGAGTGGGCCTGGGACGAAACCCAGTGCACAATCAGCTACGTCGAGTTCCTCGCCTGGCAGGAATATGCCGCCGCGAACGGGCTGGACTGGACGAGTTCGGCAGACTGGGTGGCGTGGTCGCCGGAACGCCCGACCGACCCCTGCTCGAACGACACGGATGACGACGGCTTCGACGACGGCTACGAGTACTACTTCTGGTACCGGGCGCACGTCGGCTACATGGACGGCTCGACGCACAGGTACCTGTCTGGCCGAGCCTACGACCCGAAGAACCCCGGCGAGGGCAAGGTCATCCCCAGCGAGATCGTCGCGCGACTGATGGATCCGCGGAGCGATCTCGCCGCTGTCGATCGTCCCAGGACCGATGCGGATCGGACGTGGCTGGCCTCCTTGCTCGCGGCGAGCGCCGAGACCCGCGACACTGACAACGACGGCCTGCCGGATCTTCTCGAGTTCCTGATCGGCACGAACCCGTTCGACTTCGACACCGACGGGGACGGGCTGGTGGACGGCTGGGAGCTGATGATCGCCGGGCTCAACCCGCTGCTGACCCACACCGCCGCCGACGGCATCGTCGACACCGAACGCAACTACGACGGCGACGCGATGGCGATCTCGTCGTGGAAGCTCGAGCAGCTGCTCATACCCCTGCCGCCCGAGATCGAGCACGCCCACTTCACCACCTTCGCCGTCATCGACGCCGACGGCGACACCGACGGCGTCCAGTGGTACGGGCTGAAGTCGCTGCCCGAAGGTCTGATCGTCGAGTCCACCAATGACAACGTCACCGCCTGGAGCTTCACTGTCGGCGGCCGCGAGTACGTCTCCTACACCGAGCCGATCGCCATCGACGGGCGTCTCGCGGGGACCCTGCCCAAGGGCTACTACGAGGGCGGCACCGGCTACGGCGCCTTCCTGTCGACCGCCCCGACCGTCGTCACTAATATCGTCGACGTGACCTCCGAGGGCGATCCCGAGACGGTGCTCGAGACCAACATCACCGTCTGCGCCTCCTGTCTCTACCCGGTCTACGTGCCGGCGGGCACCAGGATCTCCGACATCCGCGACGGCGTGACGCCGCTCGTCTACACGATCGGCGTCGATGTCGGCGACAAGTCGGCGAACGCGCTCTGGATCTACGGCAAGGGCTCTGTGACGAACCTCCTCGGCGAGGTTGCCGAGACGGCGGCCGACTACGGCTGCCTCGCGCTCGGCCGCCAGAAGGCCGTGCCGAGGGGCGCGATCGTGTGCGCGCTGCCGAGCACCGACCGTGATGTCGCGTTCCTCCATTACCTCGTCTACCAGGAGTTCGGGTTCGATCCGCGCACGGCGTGGAGCTCGCACTCGCCGCTCGCGACCCGCTGGGGCGCGAGCGTCGACGGTGAGGCCGTCGCGGGCGTCTTGAAGGTGACCCAGGGCGGCTATGCGTCCATTCCCGCGCGTACCCGCGACTACAATGCGTATGACGAGTTCCTCGTCTACTCGTTCTTCCTGAACAACGGCTGCGACATGGGCGCCTACACCTACGAGGTCAGCTCGACCGCTCCGCTTCTCGCCCGCGAGTGGGGTGCGTTCACCACGAATCCGCAGGGCCCGAACGAGCCCGAAGCGACGCAGTTGACCGTGTCGAGCTCGGGCGCCGCGGGCGGCGGCGACACGGCGAACTACTACTTCGGCCGCAACAGCGAAAACGGCGCCGACACCGACGGCGACGGCGTGCCGGACGGCTGGGAACTCTACGTGATGGCCGGCCCGAAGGGGAGCGGCGCCTACGTCTTCGCGAACCCCTACTCGGGTTTCTTCACGGGCCTCAACCGCGACATCGAGATGCCGAGCAGCTTCTTCTCGCCGTTCGTCCCCGCGGCGAAGACGTCGGACACGAGCAACCAGATCTACCTCGGCGGCCAGCAGAACGACGACGGCCTCAACCAGTTCAAGGAGTTCGAGGGCACCGATTCGATGAACTACTACGCTTTCGTCTACGAGGACTCGGGCGTCGAGAACACAATCGTCCACACGGGCGAGTGGAAGTGGTTCAACAAGTTCTTCCCGACCGACCCGTGGAATGCCGATACCGACAGTGACGGCGTGAAGGACAATGACGAGGGCGGCGCTTTCGTGTACGGCACACCGGCCGACGACGGCAAGCTCTGGTCGATTCCGGGCGGCGGCCTCAACCCGTGCTCGGTCGACACCGATCTCGACGGCCTGCCCGACCCGTGGGAGAAGCAGTACGCCGGCTCCTCGGGCAGCCTCTATGCCGTCAAGAAGGGCGATTCCAGCGGCCGGACCGAGGCGATGTACGCCAAGGACGCGGACGGCAACGACATCGGCAACCCGCTGGAAGGCCTGACCGACGGCATGGACGGCACGGTGCCCGACGCCATGAACATCGTCAACGGCGATTCGAGCGGCTCCTCGGAAAAGGCGAGCTGGACGCTCGTCACGCCGGACGGCCGTCACTGGAGCGGACACGTCAACCGCGATTACGACAGCGACGGCCTCGAGAACTGGCAGGAGTATCTCACCGGCACGATGCGCTGCTGGCGCTACGACGACCCCTACACGTCCTGGGGCTACATCCCGAGAAGCTCCTACTTTTACACCGATCCCATCAAGGGCGAGACGTTCTATCCCTACGACCGCATGCCAGAGCTGGCGGATCTCGACGCGAGCGAGCGCTATGGCGCGTTCTGGTACAAGACGCTGGTGCAGAAGTCGAGCGGCATCTACAACCCGCACCTCGTCACCGATGCGCAGCCCGGGCCGTACTTCTCCCGCGTGGAGAACGTCTGGGACATCGCGTACATCGATCCCGATCTGGAGCCGTCGGTCGGGCGCGACGGGGCCTACTACTTCTTCTACGACCGTATCGGCAGGGAGAAGATCGCCGACGTCTGGGTCGGCAACCCGATGTCCCCCGGGCCGCTCTTCGCGCCGATGATGGAGGTAGGCGCCAAGAGAACGAGCCCGACCAAGTACATGGGCTGCTCACCGAAGGAGTACGACTCCGACCATGACGGCATGGACGACTACTACGAGCTGTTCCATGGCATGAACCCGCTCCTCGGCCTGAGCGGCTTGCCGGCGGCGGACGGCGGGCCGTGCGACCTCGTCTTCGACTCCTGGGGCGGCGGATCCGGCGGCACGACCGGCGGTGCGCTGGAGGCCTGGGGCACGGGCCCGAGCCGCAACTACTGGCAGCGCGACGCCGGGAAGCTCGCGCAGGCCGCCGCACGCGCGGCCGAGGGTTCGAACGGCTATGACTTCGAGGTCTTCCCCTGGCTCAACGGCCTGCAGCAGGCCGATCCGGACGGCGATGACCTGCGCAACGTCTACGAGGCGATCATGCCGCGCCTCGCCGATGCGTTCTGGCACCACACCGACCCGACGCCGCTGTGGATGACCGATTCGACCTACTCCAACTCCATCACGCGCCTCCACTACCGTCTGCCGGTCCGGTCGACTGTGGTGACGACCGAGACCGATAGCTTCGAGTACAATGGCTATACCTTCTACTTCCGTGACTTCCCGGGCTGGGTCGCCGACGACAAGGGCGGCGGCGCGTTCATGAAATTCATCCCCGACTTCTGGGATCTCGCCGGCGATGACGCCTCCGTCTACAACTGGATGTACTCGTTCGAGGAGAACGAGGGCTTCGACACCGACCACGACGGCATCGGCGACAACGAGGAGGCGGCCGGCCGCGCCCGCAGCGCCTCCGACCTGCAGGACGCCGACTCGCCGCGCCGCCGCCAGGCGATGTACTTCCCGGGCGACGCCTCGGCGTTGCAGACTCTGCCGCGCGAGATCGAGCGCCATCCCGTGGCGACGCTCATCTATCCGGACGACGCCTCGTTCCAGACCTACACGGTCGAGTGCTGGGCCAAGCCCGAGCGCCTGACCGACCAGGTGATCCTCGAGCGGGCGACCTGGGTGGGGCTCTCCAACCCTGGTGACGAGGAGTTCCTGCGCCGGAACTTCCAGATCGGCATCCGCAATGGCAAGTGGTACACCAAGTACGATCCTGCGGGTACGCTCGCGAACGACTCGGTGGAGGTGTTCAGCGCGGGTGAAGCGGAGCTCGGGTGGCACCACCTTGCGGCGACCTTCGATGGGATGAAGCTAGTCCTCTTCGTGGATGGCGTCGCCCAGAAGCCCAACATCTCCTCGCTCGCCCCCGAGCGGGGCTCAGCCGCGCTGGCGCTCCATCGCACATTCTCCACCTTCTTCGTGCCGGGCGACTACAGCTTCGATCGCGACTACATCTACCAGGCGTTCGTGATCGGAGCCTCGGTGAAGGGCCGCCTCCAGGCAGGCGAGGAGGGCTACCGCGCCCTCGACCTCTCCCAGTCCCCCGGCTGGGCGAACTACAAGGATTTCTTCAAGGGGTATGTGGACGAGATTCGCGTCTGGGACGGTGCCCGCGATGCGGATGACATCATCTCCGACTACGAGAACCGCGTGCGCTACGGGCGTGACGAGGCGCTCGAGAACCGCAGCACGTTCTTCAGCCAGTGGGTGAGCGGCAAGCGGCGTTACGCGCCGGATGCAAGCGGCGACAAGACGGACATGGTGCCCGAGCTGCGCTACCACTGGTCGTTCGACTCGGTCTTCGGCGCCGAGAACGAGACGCAGGTGGCGAAGGAGCCGCACGGCTTCTCCGCTCGCGGCAAGGCCAGCCTGTCGCGTCCCGTCGACTACACGATCGACTGGTGGCGCAAGGTGGTTGAGACCTACGGCTCGGTCTACGCCGGCCGGTGCGACTGGGTGACGTGGATTCCGAACACGGTCGCGCACCTGCCGCGCTTCGACGGCACGACGCTCGACTCGATGTTCTGGAGCGAGAACTCCTGCGGCACGACGAACGGCGTCTACGCCTTCCCGCGCACGGCCGAGCCCGTCTCGCGCTGGACGCAGATGATCTGCAACAAGGCGGGCGATTCTGCCCTCTACCGCTCGTCCGGCACGCGGCATCACTTCGTCTACGCGCAGGACAGGGCGTCGAGCAACCTGACGACCGCGGTCAGCCAGTTCGAGTTCACGGGGCGGCACCTCAATCTCGTCGGCGACGACCTGTTGCCGCTCGGCGGCGCGTTCGTGAAGTACGTCGACACGATGTGGGACGACCAGGGCGCCTCCACCGTCTGGGAGCAGACAGGCTCCGACGCGAACGGCAACGGCCTGCCCGACTGGTGGGAGGAGTACGCCGACCAGAACTACCGTCCGGAGGACATGGATCCCGGCGAGGCCATCACGTGGGACACCGAGATCGAGCGCAACGGCCAGCGCCTCACGGCCGGCGAGGCCTACCTGCGCGATCTGGCGAACGGCATGTACGTCGACGCGACCGGCAGGATCAGCGTCGGGCCGACGGCCTACGCGCAGACCGCGAAGTCCGACGGGCTCATCCCCGACTGGTGGAAGTCGCT
>CACYCW010000188.1 GCA_902773015.1 uncultured bacterium | reverse complement strand
GTACTTCCAGATCGCGCCGTGCTTCCGCGACGAGGCCGCGCGCGCCGACCGCAGCCCCGGCGAGTTCTACCAGCTCGACATCGAGATGAGCTATGCGACGCAGGACGACATCTTCGCCGTCGTCGAGGACGTCGTGGGCAGGACGTTCCGCGAGTTCTCGAAGTGGGACTGCACACCCGCACCGTGGCCGCGCATCAAGTACCGCGACGCGATGATGACCTACGGCAGCGACAAGCCAGACCTCAGGAACCCGCTCAGGTGGTTCGACATGTCCGCCTTCTTCGCGAAGGCCAACTTCAAGGCGTTCGCCAAGTGCGTCGAGGCGGGCGGACTCGTCAAGGGCATGGTCGTCAAGGGCATCGTCGGCGTCGAGGCCCGCACCTGATTCGACAAGCGCGAGGCGTTCGTCAAGGAGAACGGAGGCAAGGGCCTCGGCTACATCAGCTGGACGAAGGATGGCGAGCTCAAGGGGCCGATCGCGAAGTTCCTCTCGCCCGAGCAGCTCGACGAGATGAAGCAGATGTCCGGTCTCGAGCCCGGCGACGCGATCTTCTTCATGGCGGCCGATGTCGACGAGTGCAACCGCCTGTCGGGCCTCGTCCGCACGGACATCGCCAACCACCTCACAAACCCGATTTGCGAGAAGAACTGCTACAAGTTCTGCTGGATCGTCGACTTCCCGTTCTTCGAGAAGGATCCGGAGACCGGCAAGATCATCTTCTCCCACAACCCCTTCTCGATGCCGCAGGGCGGACTCGAGGCGCTGAACACGAAGCCGCCGCTGGAGATCGAGGCGTTCCAGTACGACGTCGTCTGCAACGGCATCGAGCTCTCGTCCGGCGCGATCCGCAACCATCGCATCGACATCATGGAGAAGGCGTTCGAGATCGCGGGCTATCCGAAGGAGGTAGTGCAGCAGAAGTTCGGCTGCCTCTACAACGCCTTCCAGTACGGCGCGCCGCCCCACGGCGGCATCGCCCCGGGCGTTGACCGCATGGTGATGCTTCTCACCGACACGCCGAACATCCGCGAGGTGATCGCCTTCCCGATGAACCAGAAGGCGCAGGACCTCATGATGAACGCGCCGAACTACGTTACCGAGCAGCAGCTGCGCGAACTGCACCTGAAGATCCGCGGCACGGGCGGGGAAGTCGGACAGCAGGCCGAAAGTGTTTGAGTCTTTGAGTTATGAGTGTTTGAGTTAAAACAGTCGAAACCGAGTCCCATGTCAAACTCAAACACTCTTACCTCCTTAACTCAAACGCTGAAATCATGGCCGGTGATCGCAGCGGCGACCATCGGCCTTTGCTTTCTCACCCAGCTCGTCGCCGGCTGGTTCGGCGTCGAGCTGAAGGAACAGACGGTCATCGAACAGATGCGCCAGATGGGAATCTATACTTGGCGCGTGGTGACACAGGAAGGCTTTGGCGCAGCCCTGAAGCACGAAGCCTCGTACAAGTTCTTGCTAAACATTCCCATCGTGCTCGTCGTTGCGCCGATTTTCGAAGAGCTCCTCTTTCGCGGACTTCTCTTCAGGCTCCCCGCCCTCAAGCTGTCCGACAAGCGCATTCCGCTGGCCATCTTCTCCGCTGCGCTTTTCTCTGCCGCCCACTACCTGCAGTTCCCCTTCCCTGACGACGCATTCCTCGCACTTTTCTTCTTCGGACTCGCCCAGTGCTGGCTCTACGAGAAGACCGGACGCCTCTGGTGCGCAATGCTGAACCACGGGCTCTTCAACCTGGCGAACCTCATCCTGCTCTTCTTGATCCCGCAGTAAGAGAAGACGCCCCCATGAAAGTCTGCTTCGAGACGTTCGGATGCCGGCTCAACAAGGCAGAAGCCCTGCAGATGGAGGCCGAATACCTCTCGCGCGGCTGGGAGCTCATCGACACCCACTCCGAGGCCGACCTCTTCGTGGTGCGCGGCTGTTCCGTCACCGCCCGCGCCCAGCACGAATGCGAGAAGCTGCTCGCCCACCTGCGTCGCCGCTACCCGACCACGCCGATCAGGGTCTGCGGCTGTATCGACGAGGCGCACAAGGCCCTGAAAAAGCTCTCGGCGGCCGACAGCAATCGACCGCAATCGACCGACGTCGAACAGTCGGCCTCGCAAGCGATTCCGACCCGCACGGCGCGCGCCTACCTCAAGGTCCAGGACGGCTGCGCCGGCAAGTGCACCTTCTGCATCGTGCCCAAGTTCCGGGGCGCCTCCGTCTCGATGCACTTCAACGAGGTCCTCGACAGGGCCAGGCGTTTCATCGACGCGGGCTACCACGAGATCGTCGTCACCGGCTGCAATCTCTCGCTCTATGCCTCGGGCAACAAGCGCCTCCCCGAGCTTCTCGCCGACCTCGCCGAGCTCTCCACCGACTGCCGGATCCGCCTCGGCTCGCTCGAGCCCGGTGCCTGCGCGCTGGAGACAGTCTCGGTCTTCGCCGAGCACGCCAACATCTGTCGCTACCTGCATATTCCGGCCCAGTCGGGCTCGAACCGCATCCTGATGGCGATGCGCCGGCCCTACCTCACCCATGACGTCGACGCGCTCGTCGCCGCCGCGACCGAGCGGATGCCGCTGATTGGCCTCAGCTGCGACCTCATGACGGGGTTCCCGGACGAGACCGAGATCGACTTCAACGCCACCCGGGGGCTCATCCTGCGTAACCCGTTCAGCAACGCGCACATCTTCCCCTACTCAAGGCGTCCCGGCACGCTCGCGGCCGCATTCGGGGATCAGGTACCGCACGATGTGCGGTCGGCGCGGGCCCACGAGCTCTCCCGCATCATGCGCGAGGCCCGACGGCGCTTCGCGCGCAAGTTCGTCGGCAAGACCGTCGAGATCGTCGTCGAGGAAAAGGACAAGACGGTCGGCTGGACAAGCGAGTATCTACGCTGCAAGTCGGTCTCCGGCAAGGTGCAGCGCAAGTCCTCCGCGCACATCTTCGTCACTCGCACCGACGGGGACCGCCTCTACGGCCACCTCGCCTGACGGACGGGCGATATCGGGATTCCGCCGCGAGCCTATCGACGGCTGCCGACGTCTCGTTCAATCCGTCCGTTGCATGTCGCAGAGGCGACGGTAGGTGCCGTTGGCGGCGTAGAGCTCGTCATGCGTGCCGCGCTCGACGATGCGGCCGTGATCCATCACCAGGATGAGACCGGCGCTTCGGATCGTCGAGAGCCGATGGGCGATCGCGAAGACCGTTCGGTTCTGCATCAGGTTGTCGAGCGCGCCCTGCACCAGGCGTTCGGTCACCGTGTCAAGGGCGCTCGTCGCCTCGTCGAGGATGAGGATCGGGGGATTGCGCAGGATCGCACGCGCGATGGCGATGCGCTGCCGCTCGCCGCCCGAGAGCGCGAACCCCTTCTCGCCCACAATCCGCGCGTAGCCCTCCGGATGCTCCAGGATGAAGTCGTGTGCGTTCGCGAGACGCGCCGCCGCCACGACCTGCTCGTGCGTCGCCTCGGGCGAGCCGTAGCGGATGTTCTCCTCGATCGTGTCGTTGAAGAGCAGCGTCTCCTGCTGCACCGAGCCGATGAGCCGCCGCAGGTCGCCGATGCGCAGGTCGCGCAGGTCGATCCCGTCCAGCGTCACCCGCCCGGACTGCGGATCGTAGAAGCGCGACAGCAGCCCCGAAAGCGTCGTCTTGCCGCTCCCCGTGCCGCCGACGACCGCCACCATGCGACCGCGCGGGATCTCGAACGACGCATGCGAGACAGCGTCGTGGTCGGCGGTGTCGTAGCGGAACGACACGTCCTCGAAAACGATCCGGTCGGTGAAGTCGGTCTTCGGCTTCGCCGCCGGGTTCTCCGGCAGGCGCATGTCAATGTCCATCAGCGACCAGATGCGCTGCAGACTCGCCTGCGCCGTCTCGATCTGGACCTGCAGGTTGGACATCTGCTTGATCGGCTTGTAGATGAGGAGAAGCGGCGCGACCATCGGGAGCACGTTCGCGAGCGTGACGTGCGCCGCAAAGCACCACACGAGGAACCCGCAGATGAGCAGGATGCCGATCGTCTCCACCGTCGGCCCGACGATGAGTCCGCACCGAATCGCCCGCATGAGCGTGCCCAGGAGGCGGCGGCTGACGCCCTCGAAGCGGCGGTTCTCATACTCCTCGGTTCCGTACGCCTTGACGACGCGGATGCACGTGAGCACCTCGTGGATGCTGCTTCCGACGACCGAGCCCTTCTCCAGCGACCGGCGGCTCCACTTGCGAATGCGCTTGCCGATGCTGACGACCGGGATCATGAACGCCGGCAGGCCGATGACGATGATGCCGAGCGTGGGCAGCATGTCGTTGACAATCGCGAACCATACGATGAACCCGACCGAGACGAGGATCTCGAACGGCGCCCGCGCGAGTTCCGCCAGCATCCCCTGGATGAGCGCCTGCACCGTCGCCGGATCGCCGGTCGCCCGCCACAGGAGCTGCCCCACGTCAATGCGTCCGTGGAACTGGAGCGACTGCTCGTGGATCTTGCGCATGATGTCGATGCGAAGATCCGTGACCGCCCGGGTCGCAGCCCAGGCGAGGCAGTACTGGTTGAGGAACATCAGCAGAAGCCGTGTGCCCGCAACGAGCGGAATCACAATGACCGCGATCAGCAGGAGCGCCCCTCCCATTGCCCCGCTCTCGTCCTGCAGGCGAATGCCGCACCGGCGCGCCAGCCGCTCGACCTTCGGATACCAGGCCGGAAGCTTCGACTTCTCGGCGAGCTGACGGGAGAGCGCGGATCGGGAAACCGTCGAGGGCGCCGCCGGCGACGTCTGGTCGGACGAGGCCGACTGGGGATCCTCGGCCGAAAGCTCGGCCTTCAGCGCCTCAATCCGCTCGTTGCGGCTGACCTTCTCGAGCGTCGGCTGAATCACCTGAAAAAGCGGCACCAGCGTGCCCGCCGTGAGCATGCCGCAGATGATTCCGACGAAGATGCGAAACTTGTACCGGCCGGCGTACTTCCACACACGGGCATAGGCCTCGGGAATCGTGTACTCCCGGTCGAAGAACTCCTTCTTGTACTGCATTTCCATTCAGCTTCTCCAGATCAAGTCGTTCCCCTTTGCCCGGCCGAGAGCCGCACGGCCTCGGCGAACCCGACATGCGGCACAAGCCCCAGCTCCGTTCGCGCCCGCGCGACATCCGGCACGTACACCGAGGGCACGGCTCCGGGAACCGGCGTGCCGAGGACATGGATATCCCCGCCGCCGAGGGCCGCCTTCACGCCCTCCGCGACGGCACGAATCGACATCGCCTCCCCGGAGCCGACGTTATACACCCGCGACGGAATGCCGCGCTCGGTGATGGTCCGCAGCCATTCCACCAAGTCGTCGGCATAGAGATAACTTCTCTGCGGGGTGCCATCGCCACGGATGACGATGTCGCGCCCGTCGAGGCAGTCCTGGATGAAGTTCCCGATGGCGTAGTGGATGCGTCGGTTGAGGTAGGGGCCGACAAACGCGAAGCAACGCGCGATCCGCACATCCAGCCCGCTCTCGAGAAGAAGCCGCTCGGCCGCGAGCTTGGCCTTCCCGTAGGCCGTCTCGGGATGGCACTCGGCGGTCTCCGCAAGCGGCGCGGTCGCCGGGCCGTACACCGCGCCCGAGCTGGTGAAGACGATTCGCGGTCGCCCGTGCGCCCGCGCGAAGTCGATGACGTGCCGAGTGCCGTCGACGATGATCGAGGTCATCTCCTCGTCCGCAAGCGTCGTCACGGCGGGCGTCGCCGCATGCAGAATGAGATCGTATTCCCCTGACACGTCGAAGTCGCGCACGTCCCCGCGCACGTAGACGACGTTCGGCAACCCGACGAAGGAGGGGTTGTCGGCGAGGAACCGGCCAGGGTCGCGCGAAAGAATCGTCCATTCCTCCATTCCCGCGATGCCCGGGTGCCGGCGCCGGTGATCCAGCAATGACTTGCCGAAGAATCCCGTCCCGCCAGTGATGAACACGCGCTTCAATCGCTGCTTCCCGCCGAACCAGCGGCGATCCCAGATACGAAGCTTGATGCGCCAGAAAAGAACCAGCTCGACACGCCCGTCACAGGCCTCCGCATAGAACGGCAGGTACGGGTGAAGGAGGAGCATCACGAAGGAGAACCGGCGGGAACGCGGAAGGTTGAGCAGGAAGCCCAGCAGGTTCTTGAGCGAACCGCCGCGATATTCCCTGTTGTACTCGACGACGTACTCGCAGTAGTGCATGAAGTCCCCTTCCCAGACTTCGTTGAAGCGCGCCTGCTCGATCACCAGGTTGCGCTGCGCCTCGTCAGTGACGATCTGCGCGGCCTCCACGAAGCCGACATGCCAGAACATGCGCTTCAGGTCGGGGTGAAGAAGCTTCTCGGAGATGCCCCTGACGAGCGTGCTGTCGTTCTCCTCGATCGTCATCGTGCGCGCGCCGTCCGCCGTCTCGAGTCCGCGAATGACGACATTGGTATCTGGTAGGAAAACACGCCCGTGCAGATTGCAGAGGATGTGAAGGGAGAGGACGCACTGCGGATACCAGGTATGGATCATCCCATACATGTTCTGCAGCACATCGCCGGTGATGTACTGCGTGCGGTAGATGCAGCCAGGCACGAACGCGGCGAGGTAGGCCAGATAGCCTTCGTTCGGCTTGTCCAGGACGCGGGCGAGGCCGCGGACGGTGAAGATGAGGTCGTGCTCTTCGGCGGCCAACACCCTTCCGACGGACCCCCACTGGTTCCAGTCGAAATCGTCGTCGTCGCAGAGAACCCAGACGTACTTGCGTTCGGCCAGCTCAAAGGCCCGCACGATGTTCGCGTTGCCGCCGATGTTGCGCCGATGGGTGATGACGGAGAGGTTCGGGTGCTGCGCGGCGGTCGCGGCCAGAAGCTCTCTCGTGCCGTCCGTCGAGCAGTTGTCGAGCACGATGATGTCGCACGCCGCGATCGGCGAGTCCGGCGCGAAGATCCGCCCCAGCGTGCGCTCGAACGTGCGCCGCCGGTTGTAGGTGATCAGCACCACCTGCAGAATATCCCGAAGTTCGCTCATGTATCCTCCGTTTCTGCGCTGCCACATGCCTCCAGCCAATCACCGAGCTTCGCCAGATGTCGCCCGACCTTGCGGAGGACGCGATTCAGCGGACGGCGCTTCTCGGCGCGCGCCGCCTCAAATCTCGCGAAAGTCGCGCCAAGCGCAGCGAGGATTCCGTCGACGACATCGCCAAGCCGCTCGACCGGCCCCATGAGATCGAACGTCACGCCGTCCTTGCGAAAGGCCGCCAGCTTGTCGGCGAGGAAACGACAGTACCAGTCCGCGTCATCGAACCGGCTCTCCAGCACGGTAAAGCGCGTGAGCAGCCAGACGAGCGCTCCCGCACGATCCGCGCAGGGACGCTCCAGCGCCTCCACCACCGCATCAAGTCCCACGGCATTCGCCGCCCATCCGCTCGTGACGCGGTCCAGCGCGATCATCGGGACACCGAGAAGGAGCCCCATGAAGCCCGTCATCGTCTCGCAGTTCAGCGTCGCATCGACATACGGAAGGAACCACAGGCTCTGATTGCGGAACCCGCCACCGCAGCTGACGAGCAGGTTCGGAAACCGCGCCGCGAGGTGCTCCGCAGTTCGCCCGTTGAGCTGCGAGCCGAAGTTATCATGGAAGGTCGCGACGACCCCGATGTCCCGCGGCAGGCGGGTCATCACGTCCGTGAGCCAGAGGTACTGGTCGTTCCACTCAGACTCACCATAGGCGTTCGCGTACGGCACGGGTGCGAGAACCGTGTGGCGAAAGCGCCTGCGGAACGCCTCCATTTCACGGCGATGAGGGTTGCGTGCGGCAATCACGCGACGGATCCCTTCGGCCAGCCGCGCCAGCTCGCGGCGGTCGTCATCCGTCACCGGGAGCGCGCGTATCGCGTCCGCATGCCGATTGGCGAAGCCGTTCAGGAACTCGACCGGCTCGAAGCGGAGCGCACGGGGAAACGGCGAGCGGGAGACGATGCCGTTTTCCGCGATGAGGCAGAGCGCCTGCGGAAAGAGCGTACGGAGCGGACCGAAATTGGTCGGAAAGGCGATGACCACGTCCGGCGTCCACCCGTGCAGCAGTTCACCCATCCGCCGGGCGAAGGCCGCGGCGCCCGCCTCGGTGAGTTCGTTCCGGAAGAACGCCCGGGACATCTCCTCGAGCGACCGGCAGCCCGGGAAGACGGCAAGCAGGGCTTCCACCCCGAACGGCAGGAGCTCAATGCCGGCGAAACGCGCATCACCACGGCACTGCCAGGCCGCGATGGCGGAGACAACCGCCTTCAGCTCAACCTTCCCAGACCTGAGGAGCGCCGCGCCCATGAAGTTGACGAGGTGGTCGGCGAGCACATCGGCGGAACGCGCAAAGGTCTCGTAGAGCCGCGTCGGATCGGCATAGAAGAGCACCTTCATCATTGGGCGAACTCCATCCGCATCGGCGTGCCCTTCTTGAGATCGCATGTTGCCACGCGCCCGAGGATCTGCGGCAGGAGCCCCGGCGCGCAACCGTCGCCCGGACGCACCGAGCGCACATTTCGCTCGGTGAAAGTCTCGCCGGCCTTCACATCGTCGGCGACAAAGAGCGAGCGCCGTCCGCGACGCCCTGTCGCATCCGGCTCGTACGAGACGTCGCCGACCGCCGCAAGCGCCGCGCGCACCGACTTCACCATCGCCGCGAACTCTTCCGGCAGTAGCGCGAACTTCGATTCGGCATCGCCCGGCGGACGATCGAGCGTCAGGTGCTTCTCGATGACCCGAGCCCCGAGCGCCACCGCCGCAACCGGCACCTCCGCCCCGAGCGAGTGGTCGGAGAGTCCGATACGCACGCCCTGCGACCCGAATCGCTCGAGCATGTCACGGATCGTCGCGAGATGCGCCCGCTCCGGGCGCGCCGGGTACGCCGAGGTGCACTTCAGAAGCGTCACATCGAAATTCCCCTCGTCGAAGCAGGCGTCGACGGCCTCCTGCATCTCCTCCGGCGTGCAGATGCCAGTCGAGATCAGCATCGGCCTGCCTTGCGCCGCGGCATGACGGACCAACGGGATGTCCACGGCCTCGAAGCTGGCGATCTTGTAGCGCGGCACACCGAGCCCGGCAAGAAAGTCGACTGCCGTCGCATCGAACGGCGTGGAGAAGAGCTCGATGCCGCGCGCCTCGGCCTCCGCCTTCAGCTCAGCCGTCCACTCCCAGGGCGTCGCCGCCTTGGCGTAGAGCTCGTGCAGCGTCATCCCGTCCCAAAGCGTGCCGCCGGAAATGCGGAACGGCCCGTCCGAGCAGTCCAGCGTCATCGTGTCCGCAGTGTAGGTCTGCAGCTTAATCGCATCCGCCCCGGCGTCGGCCGCCGCCGCGACCAGCTCCTTCGCGCGGCCGAGATCGCCGCGATGGTTCGCCGACATCTCCGCAATGGTGAACACCCGGTCGCGATACCGGTAGACCTCGTACTCCTCGCCCCCAATCGTCTCGCGGCGCTCGAACGCGTAGCCGTTGACGAGTAGCGGGCGTATCGCGATCTGGTTCGTGATCTTCGACATCCCAACGACCTCAGGGAGCCCCGAACGGATAAGCGCCGCGCGGAGGAAGCGGGCGGAAAGCCCCTTGCCGCGCGCCGACGCGACGAGACTTCCCGAGCACTCCCAGCCCATCCCACGGCGGTTGAACCGCACCTGCCCGATCGGCTCGCCGCGCGACTCGACGATGTAGAAGATGCAATCCGGACTGGAGAGCATCCGCGAGAACCACTTGACATGATCCTTCCACCGGATTCCCCCCGAGTGGGTGGAGTTTCTCCTCACCAGCTCGTCATTCGACAGCTTGAAGATGAAATCGGCATCGGCGCCGACCGCCGGCCTCAGGTTGAACTCCATTGCCATTTTTACGTATTATAGCAAAAATCGATCTGCCGCGGCAACCTCCCGTGGCGATCCAAGGTCACTTGGCCTTCGAAAGGCGAATGAGTGTGATTTCCGAAGGGTTGAAGAATCTCATCGGGAAGCCCGCCCACTGGCCGCAGCCCGGGCTCACGTAGAGTACACGGTCGCCAAAACGGTAGAGGCCGCACACGAAGCCGAGGTTGAACCGCGCGACAAGCGCGCGGAGAATCGGCGCGATGCCGCCGTGCGTGTGCCCGGAGAGCTGAAGGTCAACCCCCTCCTCGCGAAAGTCCTCCGTCTCCAGCATCGGCCGGTGCTGAAGCAGCACGCGGAACTCCCCGTTCGTAGCCGATGCGAAGGCGCCGGCGATGGACGGGGGCTCGTCGAGTCCGCGATTCCATCCCACCGGATCGGGCACTCCGCCGACCGCCAGCCCCTTGCGCGGGAAAACGCATTCGTTGGTGAGAAAGCGGATGCGCTTCGCGGGATCGTAGAACCGCATCCTCCAGTCATGGTAGTCGCTGTAGTATTCATGGTTGCCAGAGCAGGCGAGAACACCGTCCTTCGCGCGAAGATCGTTGATTGGCGCGAGGGAATCCCCCTGCCGTTCGACCGACCCGTCGACGTTGTCCCCGGTGAGGCAGATGAGATCGGCGTCGAGTGCGTTCACAGCGTCGACGATCGCCTGCGTACGCCAGCGCCGCGCCGCACTGGAGCAGTGGACGTCCGCCAGCTGCACGATGCGGTAGCCGTCGAGCTCAGGCGGCAGTTGTCTGAAGGCGATCTCGACTTCCGCGACGCCGGGCGCCTTGACGCCATTCCAGAGCCCCCACGCGGAGAGCCCCCAGGCGATCAGCGGCAGCGCCCACGCCTTGCCCGGGAAGCGGAAGAAGATGACGAGTGACAGGGCGAAGAGGATCATCGCGCCCGAGTAAAGCCAGTCCCAGGCCCAGATGACCCCTGCGGGCAGGTCGGGCGTGAAGATGCTCCCGCCGAGCGCGGCGAAGCAGAGGAACTTGGCGAAGCAGAGGAGCAATGCGGCGGCCCAGATCGCCTGGGCGCGCGTCTTGAGGCGCAGCGAGCGCACGAAGAGAAGGCAGGTCAGCAGCCAGACGACGATCGGGGCGTAGGTGAAGATGATGTGGTAGCTCATTTGCGATACCTGTGCGTGGACTCCCCCTTGACGAGAAACGACTCCGACTCGCCGACAAGGCCGATTTCGCGGATGCCGGGCGTGTCGATGACCATCGCGCCCGAGGGCAGCATCACCAGCTCGCGGCTCGTCGTCGTATGGCGGCCCTTCCCGCTCCACTCCTGCACCTCCTGCGTCGCCTGCCACTCCTCGCCGACCAGCGTGTTGAGGAGCGTCGACTTGCCGACGCCGGAGGAACCGATGAAGGCGACGGTTCGCCGCGGCGCAAGATGAGGAGCGAGCGCATCAAGCCCCTCGCCGCTCAGGGATGAGATCGCGATGACGGTTGCGGATGAACGCGCGATACCGGACGCGGCGGCGATGAAACGCTCGCGCTCGCCCGCGGCGGCGATTCGATCGAGCTTCGTCAGCACCACGACTGCCGCCGCCTCACCCATGTCCTCCGCCAGCGCCAGGTAGCGCTTGAGGCGCGGCAGCGAGAAGTTCTCGTTGAGCGACATCATGATGAAGAGCGTGTCGAAGTTGACGGCGAGCGTCTGCACCTGGCGGCGCGCGGTCGGGTCCTTGCGCTCGAAGTGCGAGAAGCGCGGCAGCACCTCGGTGATCATCGAGTCGCCCTGCGCGTTGTGGCGGAAGCGCACGAAGTCGCCAGTGATCGGAAGTGCAGGCGTTGAGGGGTTGAGGAGTTGAGGAGTTGAGGGGTTTGGAGTTTGGCGCTTGGGGATGCGGGCGGCCTTCATGTCGAGGGGCGCGGCGGCCTTCATGCGCGTGAAGGCGCTCTTCTTCTTGCGTGCGAGCAGCTCGCCGGTCGGCTGCTCATCAGCGACAAGATGGTAATAGTCGCCGTGCGCGCTCACCACTCGCCCGATGCCGGGCTCCACCGGCCCGCGCCAGCCGAACTGCTCGATGCGCGTCATGCGTTCAGAGACAGCCTTTCACCCGCCGCACGATCTCGGCGAGATCCTCGTCGGTGAGGGACGGGTAGAGCGGCAGCGAGATGCACCGCTCGTAGTAGGCCTCCGCCTTCGGACAGTCCCCGACGCGCGTGCCGAATCGCTCACGGTAGAACGGCTGCGTATGCACGGGGATGTAGTGCACCTGCAGGCTCAGCCCCGCCTCGCGCGCACGGAAGTAGAACGCCCGGCGGTTCTCGACGAGAATCGGGTAGAGATGGAAGCAGGCGTTCGAGAACGGCATCTCCTCGAGATGCGGCAGTCCGAGGTGCTCGTTGTAGAACGCCACGATCTCGCGTCGACGGCGCTTGAACGCCTCGATCCGTCGCAACTGCGAAAGCCCGAGCGCGCACTGGAAGTCGGTGATGCGGTAGTTGTAGCCGAGCTCGCGCATCTCGTATTCCCAGGTGTCCGCCATCTCACCGTCCTTGTGCGTGCCGTGCGACCGGAAGGCGCAGAGCCGGGCGTGAAGCTCCGGATCGTTCGTCGTCACCGCGCCACCCTCACCGGTGGTGATCGTCTTCACCGGATGGAAGGAGAAGATCGTCATGTCCGAGAACCGGCAGCCGCCGACCTTCGTGTCCAGGTAGTCGGACCCGATGGCGTGCGCGCCGTCCTCAATCACCCGCAGCCCCCTGGCGTGCGCGATCTCAGCAATGCGCGCCATGTCGCAGGACTGGCCGGCGAAATGAACGGGAATGATCGCCTTCGTGCGCGGGGTCACGTGGCGCGCGATCTCGTCCGGATCGATGTTCGCCGTGCGCGGGTCGATGTCCGCAAAGACCGGTCGCGCGCCGGTGAAGGCGACGCAGTTGGCGGACGACAGGAAGGTGATCGGCGTGGTGATCGCCTCGTCGCCGGGACCGAGACCGGTCGCGAGCGCGGCGATGTGCAGGGCCGCCGTGCCGTTCGCGACGGCGACGCAGTACTTCGCCCCCGTGTAGTCGCAGATCGCCTGCTCGAACGCGCGGACGCCGGGACCGGCGGTGATGAAATCGCCGCGCAGCGTCTCATTGACACGAATGACATCCTCCTCGGAGATGCTCTGGCGGCCGTAGGAATAGGTCCTCATAGTCAGATCGCCCCGATCTTCGCCGCGTTCGCCTTCATCCACGCCTGGAGCTGCGGAACGGTCATCCATTCCCGGTTGGTGTCCGAGCGGTAGCTGAAGTCCTCAGGCACGCGCTGGCCGTCCTTGATGCGTCCGGCGTCGCGATCCCAACTGTGGATCGCCGGCAGGATCTTGTAGTGCCCCGGGTACTCGTAGGTGTGGGGCGCGTCCTCGACGCCGACCATCTGCTCGTGGAGCTTCTCGCCGGGACGGATGCCGATCACCTTCTGCTCGCAGTCGGGCCCCACCGCGCGCGCGATGTCGCAAATGTTCATCGACGGTATCTTCTTCACGTAGATCTCGCCGCCGACCATATCGTCGAAGGCGTGCCAGACGAGCTCGACGCCCTGCTCGAGCGAAATCATGAACCGAGTCATGCGCGGGTCGGTGATCGTCAGCGTGCCGCTACGGGCCGTCTCGACGAAGAACGGAATGACGCTGCCGCGCGAGCCCATTACGTTGCCGTAGCGCACGACCGAGAAACGGGTGTCCCGCGAGCCGGCGTAGGCGTTGCCGGCGATGAAGACCTTGTCGGAGACGAGCTTCGTCGCCCCGTAGAGATTTATCGGTGAACTCGCCTTGTCCGTCGAAAGCGCCACCAGACGGCGCACGCCCCTGTCAATGCAGGCGTCCACCAGGTTCATCGCACCGTTCACGTTCGTCTTGATGCACTCGAAGGGATTGTACTCGGCGGTGGGGACGATCTTCGTCGCGGCGGCGTGGACCACGAAGTCGACGCCGTCCAGGGCGCGGTAGAGGCGATCCCTGTCGCGCACGTCGCCTATGAAGAAGCGGACGCGCGAGTCGCCCTTGAAGAGCTTCGCCATGTTCCACTGCTTCATCTCGTCGCGGCTGTAGATGATCAGCTTGCGCGGGTTGTACTTCGCCAGCGTCATCGGCACGAAGACGTTTCCGAACGACCCGGTTCCCCCGGTCACCAGGATGGTTGAGTTGGTCAGCATCGATTCGTTCTCCTTGCAGTCCCTGCGGCCTCGCGGCCAGCGCATATTATAGCATATCTTCCATCGGAAATTTGGTATAATGCTCATCATTGCAGGGAAAGTCAGTTCAAGATGAAACTAGGTAGAGTCACGCTTGTATCCGGAATCGACACCGGGGTCGGCAAGACCATCGTCACCGGGATGCTGGCGCATCAAATGCGCGAACGCGGCCAGGATGCCATCACCATGAAGCTCGTCCAGACGGGAAACGTCCGCTCCTCGGAGGACCTCGAGCAGCACCGCCTGCTGATGGGCGGCATCCGATTTCCCGAGGACGCGGCCGGCCTGACCGCGCCGCAAATCTTCGCCTATCCCGCATCGGCCGAGCTGGCCGCCCGGCTGGAGGGGAAGCGCGTCGACCTCCGGAAGATCGTCCGCGCCGTCAACCGCTGCGCCGCGGCCCATCGGCATGTGCTGATCGAGTCGGCGGGCGGCCTCTTCGTCCCCCTGACGTCGCGAAAGCTCACAATCGATCTCGCCCGTGAACAGGGCTGGCCGATCCTTCTCGTCACGAACGGACGACTCGGCTCCATCAACCACACCCTCGCCGCGATAGATGCGCTCATCGTGCGCAAGATCCCCCTCGCCGGTGTCATCTACGACTGGGCGCCGGACGTTCCGCCCGAGATCGACCGCGACACGCCGAGGGCGATCCGCCGCTTCCTGCGGCAGCGCGGGCTCGACGTCCGGGTGGAAAACGTCTCGCGGATCCAGATCCCCGAGCCTCGCCCCCCGGTCTCGTCGACTGCGGCGATCGCCTACGATCGCTCGCGCATCTGGCATCCCTACGCCTCGCTGAAGGACGCTCCGCCCGTTCGTCTCGCACAATCAGCCAGCGGAGACGAGATCGAGCTCGCCGACGGCACGCGGCTCGTCGACGCAGTCGCCAGCTGGTGGTGCGTTGCCCACGGGCACAACCATCCGGCGATCACCGGGGCCATCCGACGCCAGAGCGAGAGGCTCTCCCACGTGATGTTCGGTGGCTTCACCCACGAGCCTGCGATCCGGCTGGCGCACAAGCTCGCCGACTTCGCGCCCCGCGGACTCGATCGTGTCTTCTTCGCCGACTCCGGCTCGATCGCGGTCGAGGTCGCCGTCAAGATGGCGATCCAGTACCAGCACGCCAAGGGCCGCACCCGCCGCACGCGAATGCTGTCCCTGAAGGGCGGCTACCACGGTGACACCGCCTGCGCGATGGCGCTTTCTGATCCCGACGGGATGCACACGCTCTTCGCGGGGATGATGCCGAAGCACTTCTTCGCCGAGAAGCCCCGCATTCCCTTCGGCGGCAGGTGGCACGAAGACGCCGCCGCCTCGATCCGAGAGGCCGTCGAAGCCCATCGCGACGAGATCGCGGGCATCATCTGCGAGTCGATCCTCCAGGCGGCGAATGCCATGAGCTTCTACCACCCAGCATACCTGCGGCTCCTGCGGCAATTGGCGGACGAGAACGACTTCGTCCTCGTCTTCGACGAGATCGCCGCTGGCTTCCACCGGACCGGTCCCCTCTGGGCGCATCAGCACGCCGAGACCCCGCGGCACCCCGTGACCCCTGACGTGATGGCCGTCGGCAAGGCGCTCACCGGCGGGCACCTCACGCTCGCGGCGACGCTCGCCTCGGGAAAGGTCGCTGACACGATCTCCAACGGCACGCCTTCGGCCTTCATGCACGGTCCGACCTACATGGCGAATCCGCTCGCCTGCGCAGCGGCCTGCGCCTCGCTCGACCTCTTCGCCCAAAGCGACTACGCCGCCAAGGCGAAGACCATCGAGACCAGCTTGCGCCGCGGGCTCGAGCCAGCCCGCCGCCTCCCCAACGTCCGGGACGTGCGGGTCCTCGGAGCCGTCGGGGTCATCGAGGTGGAGCGGCTCCCCGCGCGCACGGAGATCGACCGCATCATCGATACCACCGGCGTCTGGTTGCGGCCCTTCGCGAACTTCATCTATGCGATGCCTCCACTCACGACATCGGCGGAACACGTGAACCGCATCACCTCCGCAATGGTCGGCCTGGCACGCTGCCCGCCCGGACCGCCCCCTGCGGACGGGGGCTTCCACGAGTAGTCGCCCGACGAGATGACTTTTCCGGCAACAATATGGTATACTTCACGATATGAACATCCTCATCTGCATCAAGCAAGTGCCAGGGACCTCGCAGGTCGAGATCGACGAGAAGACCGGCACACTCAAGCGAGACGGTGTCGCCGCCAAGATGAATCCGTTCGATCTCTACGCCCTCGAGACGGCGCTTCGGCTGAAGGAGCGCACGAGCGCCGCGCTCACCGTACTCACCATGGGTCCGCCCCAGTGCGAGAAGGTCGTGCGCGAGGCCTTCATGATGGGCGTCGACTCCGGCGTCATCCTCTCCGACCGCGCCTTCGGCGGCGCGGACGTGCTGATGACCTCCTACACGCTCTCCGAGGGTGCGCGACGCGCAGGGCCTTTCGACCTCATAATCTGCGGCAAGCAGACGACCGACGGCGACACCGCCCAGGTCGGCGCCGAGCTCGCGGAGTGGCTCGGCATCCCGCATGTCGTAAACGTCAAGGCGATCGGCGAGATCGACGAGCGCGCCATCACCGTCACCGTCGACCTGCCCGACAGCGAAGTCACCGAGCGCATCCCCTTCCCGTGCCTCATGACGGTCGAGAAGGGAATCTTCGAGCCGCGCCTCCCTTCATACCGTCGCAAGCTGGCAACCGCCGACCGCGAGATCACCTGGCTCGCCCTCGCCGACCTCAACGATTCTGACCCGAAGCACTACGGACTCAACGGCTCCCCGACGCAGGTGAAGCGCATCTTCCCGCCAGAAAGCCACATCGAGCGCATCACGCTCGAGGGCTCGCCCGCTGAACAGGCCGCCGCCCTCGCCAAGCTCCTCGAGGAGAGGAAGTTTCTCCAGTAGCGATTGCCATCGACCGCCATCAACAGCGACCGAATCGACAGCAACCGACAACCTTTCAAACCTCTCAACCCCTTCAAACCATGGCTTCAATCAAAATCAACCAGTCGAAGGTGACTGACCCGGAGTCGCTCATCGCGCTCTGCCCCTTCGGCGCCATCGAGTCGAAGAACGGCAAGATCGAGATCAACGCCGGCTGCCGCATGTGCCGCATGTGCATCCGCAAGGGCGGCGGAGTCTTCGAGCTCGTCGAGGACGCCGCGCCAGGCGTGGACAAGTCGAAGTGGCGCGGCATCGCCGTCGTCGCCGAGATCGACGAGGACGGCTCGCTCCACCCCGTCGCGCTGGAACTCCTCGGCAAGGCCCGCGAGCTCGCCGCGAAAATCAACCATCCGGTGACCGCGCTCGTCATTGGCTCGGGAACGCAACCCGCCGCCGAACGGCTGCTCGCCTACGGGGCGGACGAGGTGCACGTCTACGACGATCCCGCGCTGCGGCACTTCCGCATCGAGCCCTATGCGAACGCGCTCGAGGACTTCATCAACCTCACCCACCCGTCATCCGTCCTCGTCGGCGGCACGATGAACGGACGCTCTCTCGCGCCGCGCGTCGCGGCGCGCTTCCGCACCGGTCTCACGGCCGACTGCACCGTGCTCGACATGTCCGCCAACACCGACCTCGACCAGATCCGCCCGGCCTACGGCGGCAACATCATGGCGCACATCAACACGCCGCGCCACCGGCCGCAGTTCGCCACGGTGCGCTACAAGATCTTCCCCATCCCACCGAAGGACGAACCGCACGGGCGCATCATCGCCCACACACTCGCCCCGGAGCGTCTCACCTCGCTCATCGAGGTGATCGAGCGCCGCAGGAAGAGCGCCGAAAAGGGAATCGAGGAATGCGAGGTGCTCGTCGTGTGCGGACGCGGCGTCAAGAAGTCGGAGGACATCTCGCTCCTCGAGGAGCTTGCGACGCTGCTCGGCGGCCGCGTCGCCTCGACGCGCGCCGTCGTGGAGGCCGGCTGGCTCGATGCGAAGCGGCAGATCGGCCTTTCCGGCCGCACCGTCAAGCCGAAGCTCATCATCACCTGCGGCGTCTCCGGCGCGATCCAGTTCGTCGCCGGCATGAGCGGCTCCGAGCTCATCGTCGCCATCAACACCGACCCGAACGCCTCGATCTTCAAGGTCGCCCACGTCGGCATCGTCGGTGACATCTACCAGGTCATCCCCGAACTTATCGAGAAGATCAAGCGTCTAAAAGGCTAACGCAATTTCTCAACACCTCAACATTTCAACCCCTCAACCTCTCACACCATGCCCTACAGCAAATTCAACGACGACGACCTGAAGTTCCTCCGCCAACTCTGCGGCGAGGATCGCGTGACCGCCCGCGACCAGGTCGGCGAGGACTTCTGCCATGACGAACTCGGCGGCACGCGCGCCAGGCCGGACGCCCACGTGCGGGCCCTCTCGACCGAGGAGGTCTCGCAGATCATGCGCCACGCCTCCGAGCGACGCATCCCGGTGACGGTGCGCGGCAGCGGCACGGGCCTCGTCGGCGGCGCGGTGCCGCTCGAAGGCGGCATCCTCCTCGACCTGAGCGGCATGAACCACTTCCTCGAACTTGACGAGAAGAACATGACCCTCACACTCGAACCGGGCGTGCTCCTCATGGACATCGGAAAATACGTCGAGGGCTACGGACTCTTCTATCCGCCGGATCCCGGCGAGAAGACGGCGACGATCGGCGGCAACATCTCCACGAACGCCGGCGGCATGCGCGCGGTCAAGTACGGCGTCACGCGCGACTACGTGCGCGCACTCGAGATCGTGCTGCCAAGCGGCGAAGTCATCGAGCTCGGCGGCAAGGTCGTCAAGAACAGCTCCGGCTACGCGCTCAAGGACCTGATCGTCGGCTCCGAGGGCACGCTCGGCGTCGTCACGCGCGCGACGCTGCGCCTCATTCCCCTGCCGAAGTTCAAGATCTCGCTGCTCGTGCCCTTCCCCGACCTGCGGTCCGCCATCACCACCGTGCCGGCCGTGATCCGCTCCTCAAGCGTGCCGACGGCCGTCGAGTTCATGGAGCGGGAGGTCATCCTCGCGGCGGAGAAGTTCCAGGCGCGCAAGTTCCCGGACAACTCGGCCGACGCCTACCTGCTGCTGACCTTCGACGGCGCGAGCCAGCAGGAGATCGACCTCGCCTGCGAGTCCGCCGCGCGCACCTGCCTCGACGCGGGCGCGCTCGACGTGTTCATCTCCGACACCGACGAGCGCAACGAGTCGATCTGGTCCGCCCGCGGCGCCTTCCTAGAGGCGATCAAGGCGTCCACGACCGAGATGGACGAGTGCGACGTCGTGGTGCCGCGCTCGCGAGTCGCCGACTTCGTGATCTTCTCGCACGAGCTCCAGCGGAAGCACGCCGTGCGCATCCGCTCCTTCGGCCATGCGGGGGACGGCAACCTGCACATCTACGTGCTGCGCGACGACCTCGACGAAGCCGCGTGGAAGCGCACGCTCGAGGCGACCTTCGCCGACCTCTACGCCAAGGCGCGCGAACTCAGGGGACAGGTCTCGGGCGAACACGGCATCGGTTTCGCGAAGCGGCCCTACCTCGACGAGTCGCTCGCCGAACCCGTCCGCGCGCTGATGCGCGGCATCAAGTCGGTCTTCGACCCGCAGGGCATCCTCAACCCCCACAAGGTGGTCGAGTGACGCGGTGAGCGCCATCAGACGTCGATCCTGATGATCCGGCGAATGATGAGCCACCCGACGGCGACGAGCGCGCACATCGCGAGCACCGAGACGACGCCGACCGCGCTCGTCAGGAAGGGAATCATCAACCCCGGCTTGATGAGCGTCATCACCACCGCGAGAAAGATCGGCATCGCCGAGACGACGATGCCCTGAAGGCGCCCCTGCGCGGTGAGCGAGCGCACCTTGCGCTCGATGCGCATCCGCCCGCGGATCGTCTCGGAGATCTTGTCGAAGATCTCCGTCACGTTGCCGCCGGTCTTGCGCCCGATCAGGATCGCCGTCGTGACGAGGGTGAGATCGTCCGATCCGACGCGCTGGCTCATCGACTCGAGCGCGTCCTCGAAGCTCATGCCTATCTTGAGCTGCTGCTGGAGGATGGCGAACTCCTCGCACATCGGCGCCTCACCCTGCTCGACGACGGAGTCGAACGCCTGGGAGATCGAGAAGCCGGCGCGGAGCGCGTTGGACATCGTCGCGAGCGCCTCGGGAAGCTGGCTGTTGAAGCGCACGCGACGACGCCCGTCGAGGTAGCGCGCGAGCGGGCTCTCGCCGTTCTGCCACCCGGCCCGTATGCGAACGCCGCTCACGAGGTGCCAGACGACACCCGCGCAGCACATCGCAGAGAGAATGATGATCAGCGTAGGGATCACGGGAAGAGGGGGTTGAGAGGCAATTTAAACTTCGATCTCATCGTTGAACATGTTCATGTCGACGTCGATGCCGCGGCTCTTCACCTGGTCGATCCAGGTGGGCACGGCACCGGTCGGTCTCATCGTGCCGACGATGCGGCCGTTGGCGTCGACGCCGGTCTGGTGGAACGCGAAGATGTCCTGCATCACGATCTGGCTGCCCTCGAGCCCCGTCACCTCGGTGATGGCCGTCACCTTGCGGCTGCCGTCGCTCAGGCGCGACTCGTGGATGATGATGTCGACGGCGCTCGCGATCTGTTCGCGAATGGCACGCGACGGCAACTCCATGCCGCTCATCAGCACCATCGTCTCAAGGCGCGAGACGACGTCTCGCGGAGAGTTCGCGTGCACCGTCGTGAGCGAGCCGTCGTGGCCGGTGTTCATCGCCTGCAGCATGTCCAGGGCCTCACCGCCGCGGCACTCGCCGACGATGATGCGATCGGGACGCATGCGCAGACAGTTCCGCACGAGATCGCGAATCGTCACCGCGCCCTTGCCCTCGATGTTCGGCGGACGCGCCTCGAGCCGCACCACGTGCGGCTGCTGGAGCCGGAGCTCCGCCGCGTCCTCGACCGTCACGATGCGCTCCTGCGCGGGGATGTAGCCCGAAAGCAGGTTGAGGAGCGTCGTCTTGCCCGAGCCCGTGCCGCCGGCAACGACGATGTTCTTGCGAAGGCGCACGCAGAGCTCCATGAACGCCGCCGCGTCAGGCGTCCAGGTGCCGAAGCGGATGAAGTCCTCGGGCGTGAGCGCGCGCTTCGAGAACTTGCGGATCGTGATCGTCGGGCCGGAGAGCGAGAGCGGCGCGATGATCGCGTTGACGCGCGAGCCGTCCGCGAGGCGCGCGTCGACATAGGGCTGCGACTCGTCGATGCGGCGGCCAAGCGGCGCGACGATGCGCTCGATGACGGCGAGTACGCTAGCATCGTCGGAGAACTGGCAGTCGGAGAGCTGAAGACGCCCGTCGCGCTCGACGTAGACCTGGCCGGGGCCGTTCACCATGATCTCGGTCACGGTCTCGTCATCAAGCAGATCCTCCAGCGGGCCGAGGCGCATCGCCTCGTTGAAGACGTCGTCCTCGAGACGCACCGGGTCGATCCCCTGCGGCAGGCGCCCGTTCGAGATGACCTCGTCGATGATGTCGTGGATGCGCTCGCGCGCGTTCTCCTCGAGCCCCTCGCGGTCGACGCCCTGGACGGTGAGCTTCTTCATGTCCATGCGCTTCAGGAGCTCGTGCTGGATCTGCGTCTGGACGTTGCGCCTCAGGTCGCGTAGCGGATCCGGCGCATCCACCGGCGGAGGCGTCGGCTCGGCCTCCGGCTCCTCCGGCGCAGGCGCCTTCGTCTCGTCGCTCACGCGCAGCATGCAGTTGCCGATCTGCACGACGAGGCCATCGTCGAGCACGACCGCCCGGTCGATCTCGGTGCCGTTGACGAACGTGCCGTTGGCGCTGTGGAGATCTTCGATGACCGCGCGGCCGTCGCGCACCGTGAGAATCGCGTGGCGCTCGCTCACCTCGGGGGTGTCGAAGCGGATGCGGCAGCTCGCGCCGCGGCCGACCAGGTAGGTGCCGTCCGTGAGCGCGCGCGTCTCGCGGTTGCCGTCGATGAGAGTCGTGAGGGTCATGATCAGTGCCCCGTGAGCTTCTTCTGCTGGCGCTCGAGGTTGAGCCCCTCGATCTCGCTGCGGATCTTCTCGAAGTCGACCTTGGGCAGCTCCTTCTCGAAGGAGGTGTCGTTCCGGTTGCGCAGGGTTAGGACGAGGCGGCCCTTGATCTGCTCGGCGAACGCGAGCATCTCCGCCTCGCGCGGCGTCACCTCGAGCGTGACGGTCGAGTAGCCGGAGCTCGCGAAGCCCCCTTCGCGCGCGCGCGTCTTCGCCGTGCGCGCGCCGGTCGCGAGCACGAGGACGTTCTGGAGGATGGTGCAGGTGACGAGCGACTTGGCGCGTGCGCCGGCGACCGGGCCGTCGGAGAGATCGAACGTGCCGATCACGTCCACATGGTCGTTCGGCCTCACCATCGACGAGACGGAGGCCGCGCCGGAGCAGTTGATCGAGATCGCGCGCATCTGGCGCTTGATGTCCGCCGAAAGCCCCTTCGACGTCGGGTCCCCACCCTCGATGTCGGCCCAGAAGACGATGTCCTTGTAGCGATGGCCGACGAGCGTCTTGCGGCCGAGGACGTCGGAGAGGTTCTCCTCGGTGAGCGCCTGCCCGCGCATGCCGATCTCCGGAACGGTCATCTTGAGGAAGTCGCTGCGCTGCACTACCGTTCCCGCAGGCGTGTCACGTGCGAAGATGAGGACGTCGATAGTGCCGTAGCGGCGGTTGATCGCATCCTTGAGCCTTTGCACCTCGGCGTCCTTCGCCGTGATGTAGAACCGGGTCAGAACCGCCGCAACGAGGCCGGCCACAATCGAGACGATGAGCACGATCTTCCGTTTCATGTCGCTCTGCTGCTTGCTCCCTTCGGATGATTTCGCCGCGGAGGGCTCCCCCCCGCCTGCCCCCTATTATATCATATTTGACCGAAAAACGGCGAGGGGCCGAGACCGAAGTCCCGGGCCCCCGTGCGTTCTGGTGATGCCGGCCGATCAGGCCTTCACCACCTTGCCGGACTTCAGGCAGCGCGTGCAGACGCGCATGCGCCGCGTGTTGCCCTTGCCGTCGGTGGTGCGCACCGTCTGCAGGTTCGGCAGGAAGCGCCGCTTCGTGATGCCGGTCGTGTGCAGACCGATGCCGCCCTTGTATTTCGGCGAGCCCTTGCGGACGACGACGTTGCCGACCGAGGGGCCCTTGCCGCAGATCTCGCAAACCCTTGACATTGTCCTGGTTCCTTTCGCTTGAAGTTGCCTCAGTTGGCCTCGCCGGGCGTCCACTCGGACGACGCGAAGGCGTTGTCGAACGCGGCGGAGAGACCGCCGAGGCTCTCGCTGCCAGCGCTCGCCGCCGAGATCGGCTTGACCTCCTCGCCAGCGGCCTCGGCCTCGAGCGCGCGGACCTCCTCGTCGCTCATCGACATCGCGCGGATCGACAGCCCGATGCGACGCTCGCCGCGATCGACCTTGACGACGCGCGCCTCGACCTCCTGACCGACGCTCAGCGCGTCCTTCACCTTCTCAATGCGCTGGTCGGAGATCTGCGAGATGTGCACCAGGCCGTCCACGCCGTCCTCGAGCTCGACGAATGCGCCAAACGACGCGATCTTCGACACCTTGCCCTTGACGACCGCGCCGACCGGGAACTTCTTGGCGATCTCGTCCCACGGATCCTGCTGCGCCTGCTTGAGGCCGAGCGAGATGCGCTGCTCCTTCGGGTTGACGTCGAGGACGATCGCCTCGACCTCCTGGCCCTTCTGGAGGCACTCCGAGGGATGGTTGATCTTGCGCGTCCAGCTCATGTCGCTGACGTGAATCATGCCGTCGATGCCCTCCTCGAGCTCGACGAAAGCCCCGTAGGCCGTGAAGTTGCGCACCTTGCCGCGGATCTTCGAGCCGACCGGGAAGCGCTCCTGGACGGTGTCCCACGGGTTGGCCTGGGTCTGGCGGATGCCAAGCGCGATCTTGCGGTTTTCCTCGTCGACGGAAAGAACGACGACCTGCACCTCGTCGCCAACCGACAGCATGTCGGAGGCGCGCGCCACCCGCTTGGTCCAGCTGAACTCGCTGATGTGCACGAGGCCCTCGATGCCGGGGGCGATC
>CACYCW010000187.1 GCA_902773015.1 uncultured bacterium | reverse complement strand
GGGGAGACGCGCGTCACCAGCACGGGACGCGTTGACATCGTGCGCAGGCGGCGTGTGATCGCGATGATCTCGTTCGCCGTCTTGCCCGCGCCGTAGACTACCTCGGCAATGCCCTGCCGAAGCTCGCGATGGCGGTCGAGCTTGGCGAAGCCGAGGTCCTCGAAGGGCTCGGCGCGAAGGTCGGCCGCCAGATCGTCCGCCGCGAGTTCGCCGCGGCGGTAGCGTTCCAGCCGTTCCTTCAGCTCGTCAAGGGTCATCGACTCGCCTGGACCTCGGCCTTGCACTCGCTCTCGAAGTTCGCGAGCACGGCGAAGACGATGAGGCCGGCGACGAGGACGATGCCGCCGAGGATCGCGTCCTCGCGGCTCAGGTCGAAGAGTTGCGGCGCCTCACCTTCCTCGGGGAAGAGGAGGCCGTGGACGCAGTCGACGCTCCACATGAGCGCCGCGCCCCAGAACATCATCATCGTCGTGAAGACGGCGCGCGTGCGGAAGCGGGTGAAGTAGAGGACCGTGAAGACGACGGCCGCGGCGATGGTCATGATCTCACACATGGGCGCGCTTCCTTTCCTTCGCGCGTTCGACCGCCGTGGAGACGAGCACCATGCCGACCCAGGCGACGAACAGGAGAGCGGCCATCGAGACGCCGACCGTGGCCATCTCGTGGAGCATCACGTCGGTCTCAGCCGGATCCTTCATCGCGGTGAGGAATGGCGGCACGAAGGAGATCTCGCCATGGTAGATGTGCTCGATCGCGAGCAGGAAGCTCCCGCCGAGAGACATCTTCACGAGCCACGGGAGCTTGGTGATGAACGGATTGATGCTCTTCTTCGCGCCGGGAAGCTTGCTCGCACCTGCGGCGACGGCCGCGCTCGCGAGAGGTACCGTGAAGCATGCCATTGTCGTTTTTCCTTTCGATGATCCCTGTAGATGGAGAATATTCTAGCAAATCCGGCGGGTAATTGCAATGCGCGGTTGCAAAACGCCGCCAATCATGGTATCATAGGGACATGAATACGAGAAAGGACTTCATTCGGATGATGGCCGCGGCGAGTGCTGTCGTCCCTGTCGCCGCGGAGTGTGCGAGCGGGGGCGCCGGCGTCGCGGGCGCGCCGATGCGCAACTTCAGGTGCGCGCCGATGAGGCGCATCCGCGTCGGCGTCGTCGGCTGCGGCGCTCGAGGCGGAGGGGCCGTGCGTCGTCTGCCGCAGGTGCCGGGCGTCGACGTCGTCGCCGTGTGCGACATCCGTCCCGACTTCGCCGAGCGGGCGGCGCAGGTCGTCACGAAGTGCACCGGCCGCTCGCCGAAGGTGTTCAGCGGCAGCGATACCGAGTACCGGCGCCTTTGCGACCTGCCCGAGGTCGATGTCGTCTACAACTGCACCTCGTGGAACGCCCATGTGCCCGTCGCGCTTCAGGCGATGCGCAGCGGCAAGCACGTGATGATCGAGGTTCCGAGCGCGATGTTCATCGACGAGTGCTGGGCGCTCGTCGATACCGCCGAGTCGACTCGGCGCCATTGCATGCAGCTCGAGAACTGCTGCTACGGCGAGGAGGAGCTGCTGGCGCTCAACCTCTGCCGGCTCGGTCTTCTCGGCGAGCTCCTTCACGGCGAGGGCGCCTACATCCACGACCGCCGCTGGCAGATCTTCAACGACACGCAGTGGGAGCGCTGGCGCAATCACTGGAACCAGCGGCACGCCGGCAACCAGTACTCCACCCACGGGCTCGGCCCGATCGCGATGGACATGGGCATCAACCGCGGAGACCGCTTCGACTATCTCGTCTCGGTCGACGGCGTCCAGCGAGGTTACGAGGCGTTCGCCGCCGCGACGCTGCCGCCGAACAGCCCCGGTCGCGCCCAGCGCTTCGCGATGGCAGACATGAACGTGACGACGATCCGCACCGCCCTCGGCCGCACGATCATGCTGCAGCATGACGTGACGAGCCCCCGGCCCTACTCCCGCCTGAATCTCATCGCCGGCACGAAAGGGGTCTTCCGGGGGTATCCGCGCCTCGACATCTACCTCGAGACCGAGTACCCGAAGAAGGCCCACCACGCAAAGTTCGACGAGAAGCGCACTGAGGAGATCCGCACGACCTACCGCCACGAGCTCTACCGCCAGATCGGCGAGATCGCGAAGAAGGTCGGCGGGCACGGCGGAATGGACTACCTGATGGACGTCCGGTGGGCGTACTGTCTGCAGAACGGGTTGCCGCTCGACACTGACGTCTACGACCTCGCCGCTTGGTGCGCGGTGAACGAGCTCTCCGAGAGGAGCGCGCGCAACCGCTCCGCCGCGGTCGACATCCCCGACTTCACCCGTGGCGCGTGGCGCACGAAGTGCAACTCCAATCTGATGGATGCGAAGTTCGATCTCTCGAAGATCGATTTCGCCTCCGTCGGCACTTCGGTCGGCTGACGCGCCGGGAAGTTGCGTGTGGCCGAACAGCCCCCTTGCGAAACAGGGCAGGTTATGGTATCATAGCAATCAGATTGAGCCAAGGCGGACGAATCAAGGAGACCTCCAATCATGTCCGTCGCGGCTGGGCCCCGGCGGGTGAGAACTCATCCTTCTCTTGCCAATAACCGACCGGGGTCCTTTTGTTTTCCCCGGGGCGTTTTGATATAATACCCGCCATGGATTTCACGGCACTCGACTTCGAGACGACTGGCTACGAGAACGGCGGTGCGAACGAGCCCTGGCAGCTTGGCGTCGCCGTCGTTCGCGCCTCGCGCATCGTCGAGACCCGTGAGTGGTTCTTCGGCACGCCCCTCACCCCCGACGCCGAGACGATGATGGCGCAGTGGGACGAGTGGCAGCCATATCTCGCCGACCAGCGCCTCGTCGCCCACAACATCGCCACCGAACGCACCATCCTCACACGCGTCGCGCCGCTGACGCGCTGGGGGCCGTGGGTGGACACCCTCCGTCTCGCCAAGGCGCGCTATCCGCGCCTCCCGAGCTATGCGCTCGGCGACCTCTGCGCCGCGCTCGGGCTCGTGCCGCAGATCGCCGGCCGCACCTGGCACGACGGGCTCTACGACGCCGTCGCCTGCGCCAATCTCGCCCTGAGCCTTTCGCTATGATCATCGACGTCCACAGCCACGACTTCCCCGACGCCATCGCCGCGCGTGCGATGGTCGGCATGTGCCGCAAGACCGAGGGCCGCCTCTGGCCGGCCGGCGACGGCACGCTCACCAACCACCTCGACCAGCTCGAGCGCGCCGGGGTCGATCGCGCGGTGACGTGTCCGATCGCCACCAAGCCCGGGATGTTCGAGGGGCTCCTCCGCCGCGCCCTCGACATCCGCGACGGCGCCCTGGGCGCACGTGCGCAACGCATGATCATCCCGTTCGTCTCGGTGCACCCGCGCGACCCCTCCGCGCCCGAGCAGCTCTCGCGCGCCGCCGCCGCCGGCGTGAAGGGCGTCAAGTTCCACTGCTACTACCAGGACTTCTCGCTCGCCGACCCCTCCGTCTGGCCCGTCTTCGCCAGGATCGCCGATCTCGGGCTCGTCGTGCAGTGCCATGCGGGGGCGGACATCGGCTGGTCGGATGTCCTTGGACTCTGCGGCCCGGGCGAGATCGCGACGCTCCTCGGGAACGTCCCCGGCCTTCGCCTCATCGTCGCGCACCTCGGCGGCTGCGACGGCTACCCGCCGCACGCGACGGACGCGCTTCTCGAGGAGGGTAGCTGCTACATCGACACCTCGATCCTCCACCGCCGCTGGCACTACGACGAGGCGATGCGGCTCCTGCGCTCCTGGCCGACCGAGCGCATCCTCTTCGGCACCGATTTCCCGTGGACCAACTACACGGAGGCGATCAACTGGGTGAAGTCCGTGCGCGATCCGGCGGACTGGGACGCGCTCTTCGGGGGCAATGCATGTCGGTTGCTCTCGATTTAGAGCGGCAGGTCTTCTCGCCGGGGCGTCCGGTGATCGGCATCGACGAGGCGGGTCGTGGCCCTCTCGCGGGTGGCGTCTTCGCCGCGGCGGTCTCCGTGCCGCTCGACCTTGCCGCGGAGCTGCTCGCCGGCGCCTGGCACGCGGTCAATGACTCGAAGAGGCTCTCGCCCAGGCGACGCGAGGAGCTTGCGGCGGTCATCCGCGCCACGCCCGGCTGCACCTGGGCGGTCGCGAGCGCCTCCCCGCGCGAGATCGACCGACTGAACATCCTCAGGGCGACCCACCTGGCGATGCGGCGCGCGGCGGACGAGGTGCTCGGGCGACTCGGCTGCGCTCCCGCGGCGGACGGCGCGCGCATCCTCGTCGACGGACTCCCCGTCGCCACGCTCCCCAACTCGACGAACGTCATCAAGGGGGACGCGAAGTCACTTTTCATCGCCGCCGCGTCGATTCTCGCCAAGACGGCGCGCGACGCCGACTGCCTGCGGCTCGAGACGCTCTACCCAGGCTACGGCTTCGCGCAGCACAAGGGCTATCCGACGCCGGCGCACCTCGCCGCGCTCGACCGCCTCGGTCCCTGTCCCGAGCATCGCCGCAGCTTTGGACCGGTCGCGCAGCTGTCCCTGTTCGCCGCGGCGACATCCAAGGAGGAGAGATGAAACTGATCGTCAGATGCGGTGTGGCGCTCCTGTGCGCCCATGCGATGTCCGTGACTGGCGCGACGACCGTGCGCGTCGCGCCCACGGGCGATGACGCCAACCCGGGCACTGTCGAACGTCCGCTGGGGACGCCGACGGGCGCGCGTGACGCAGTGCGGCGCCTCCGCGCGGCAAATTGGGGTCGGCTGCCCGCCGGCGGGGTGGAGATCGTCTTTGCGGACGGCACCTATCCGCTCGCCGAGCCGCTTTGCCTGACGCACGAGGACTCGGGCTCGGACGGCGCGCCGATCACGTGGCGCGCGGAGCATCGCGGACGCGCGACATGGTCTGGCGCCATCCGACCGGCGGCACGACGCGTGCTTGCCGATCCGGATGTGCTCGCCCGGTTGCCGGCCGCCGCGCGCGGCAAGATCGTCGAGTTCGAGTTTCCGGAGGGAACGCGCCTTCCGGGATTCACCGGCGGCGGCTGCGGCACGAGCATGAAGCTCACCGAGTACCCGATCTCCGTCTTCCAGGGCGATCGACGCCTCGAGTTGGCGCGCTGGCCGCGGAAGGGCTTCGCACGGACGGGAGATAACATCGGCGCCGGGGCCGTCGACGCCAGCTCGGTGTTCTCGAAGACACTGTCGAAGAGCGGACGTTTCCATGTCGATGCCCCTGCGGATCGTCTTAAGGCGTGGAGCCGTGAAGCCGACCTTTGGACGTTCGGTCTCTGGAACTACCAGTGGGCGGATGCGACCGTGCGCGTTCGCGCGGTGAAGCCGTCCGCGCAGGAGTTTGTCGTCGATCCCGCGCCCATCGGCTTTGGCGTGAAGGTCGGTGCGCTGTACTATGTGTTCAACGCGCTCTGCGAGCTGGCCGCGCCCGGCCAGTGGGTCGTCGATCGCGCCCGGCGTCGCGTCTACGTGTGGCCGCTCGCGGAAGGGGAGGTGCGCATCGCCTACACGCCCGGGCTGCTACGGGCGCTGCGCGTGAGGGACGTCCGGATCGAGGGTCTCGTCTTCGAGCACGCGCGGGAGCTCGCCGTCGAGTTCCGCGACTCGACGAACTGCGCAGTCATCGCGTCGGCAACGCGTCACACCTCCGCCTGGGCGATCTCGATGGCGAACTGCCGCGACTGCCGCGTAGCGGGCTGCGACCTTGAGGACCTTGGGCGCGGCGGCATCCTGCTCTCCGGTGGCGACTTGCGCACGCTCGCGCCGGGCGGGAACGTGGCGGACAACAACCGCATCGGCCACTACGGCAAGGTGATCTACAACTACCAGCCCGGCGTCCAGCTCACCGGCGTCGGCAACCGTGCCACCCATAACCTCATTCACCACTCGAACCACCAGGCGATCAGCTTCGGCGGCAACGACCACCGCATCGCTTGGAACGTGATCCACGACATGTGCATGTTCAACGACGACGCGGGCGCCGTCTACTGCTGCCAGCGCGACTGGACGCAGCGCGGCACGGTAATCGAGCACAACCTCATCCACATGACCGGCAACCAGCCGCGTTGTGCGCACGTGAACGGCATCTACCTCGACGACTACAGCTCGGGCGTGATCGTGCGCGGCAATCTCATCAACCGGGCGGCGCTCGGCATCTACATCGGGGGCGGACAGGACAACGTGCTCGACGGCAACATCGTGATGAACTGTCCGCACGGCATCAGCCTCGGCAGCCGCGGCGCCGATTCCTTCGTGCGGAACCTCGCCCTCAAGGGGCGCGACAGCGACATCTACCGTCGGCTCGACGCGCGGCGGCACGAGGCCGAGAGTCCGCTCTGGCGCGCGCGCTATTCGAAGCTGCTTCGGGTGGATGGCTTGGAGCCGGTGTTCGCGCACAACGCGCTCTGGAACGTGATCACCAACAACGTGCTCGCCGGCTGCGGCGGCATCGCCACGTCGAATTGGGAGAAGGTCGGCGCCACCACCACGCTTGCGGACAATCTCGAGCTCGCTGGCGATCCCGGGTTCGTCGACTACTTCGCGATGGACTGGGAGCTCGCGCCCGGCTCGGCGGCGCGGGCACGGGTCGGCGAGACGGGCGCCTCGCGCATGGGGCTCTACGCGAGCGATGAGCGGTTGACGCCGCCGGTTCGTTTCGGGCCGGGCATCATGCCG
>CACYCW010000186.1 GCA_902773015.1 uncultured bacterium | reverse complement strand
CTCATCCAGCCCGCCGACCGCCACCAGGCGACCGTCGGGCGCAATGGTGAGAGCCTGGACTGGTCCGCCGGTCGTAGTGTTGCCCTCCGCGCGCACCGTGCCGTCCGCGCGGATGCGGGCCAGCATGCAGGCAAAGGGGTTCTCGCGCGGGAGTTCAGCCGCGACGAGGGCAAAGGATGAGATCCCCGTCGCGAGAGCCAGGACCGGGGTCAGTCGAGCCGATGCGAGTGGTTTCATTTGTCTTTTTCCTTTCCATACCAATGATCAGTCCGGACCTGGCACACACCCTTCTCCATCGCCTCGGCCGACGCCAGCTGTATGATACCAAATTAACCTCTCATCGTCAATCCGTCCGCCACGGCATGTTGGGAGCGCAACCGGACGCGGCATCAGATCGCCACGGGAAGGGCGAGGGCGAAGACGCAGCCGCGCGGCGCATTCGCGCGGACCGTGAGGTCGCCGCCCATCGTCCGCGCGAACTCGCGCGCGGTGCAGAGGCCGATGCCGAAGCCGCCCTTGCCGGTCTCCATCACCGTCTTCGCCCGATAGTAGCGGTCGAACGCGCGGCTCATCTGCCGCGGCGTCATGCCCTGCCCCTCGTCTGCGAATTCGACGACGGCCTGCTGACCGGTACGGAAGAACCGCACGGTCACGCCGCCGTAGGGCGCGGCGTACTTGAGGTCGTTGCCGAAGAGGTTCCAGAGAATCTGCAGCGTCATCGTCTCATCGGCGACGGTCTCGAGCGGCACGCCGCCAAGTCGCGAATCGTCGAAGACGACGGGGCCGCCCTCGGAGTCCTCGTAATCCGCCGCAAAGAGCTCGTAGGCCTCGCGGCAGGCCGCCGCCAGATCGAATCGCGTGCGCACGGGTTCGCGACGACGTCCGCCAAGGCGAAGGAAGTCCTTGATGTTGTTGACGATGAGGAGCATCCGCTCGTTGAGCCGACGAGCCTCCTCGTCGCTCCGGCCGATCATCAGGCGCATCCCCACAAGCGGCGTCGTCAGGTCATGGGCCGTCGCCGCGAGGAAGTCGTCACGTTCCCGGACGAACCGCACGAAGTAGCGGACCGCCAGGAAGGTGAGCCCGACGAGGACGAGCAGGATGAATCCGCCCCAGCCGTAGAACACCAGCTCGTAGGGAAACTTCTCCACCGTCGGCACCGCGAGGGTATGCCATTCCTTGATTCGCCGAGACGTCCGCCTGGTCTTGGCGGCGTTGTCCTTCCCCGCCCGACCGTCCGTTGGCTCGACCGGGACGTTCCGGAATGTCTGGTACCAGACGATCGTGCGGCCGCCGTCGGCAAATCGTCCCCACGGCACCCTGCCGATCCTGTTGGCGCGCCGATCGCGGGGGACCGCGTTCGTGGTGACGTTGCCGAGCTCGGGGTTCTTCATGAGCCGCTCGACCGACTTGCGATACTCGCGGGTGACCCGTGCGCCCTCCGCACGCGCCATACCAGGAATGCGCGTGCACACGAAGTAGATGCCCACCGCGGCGATCATCGTCGCGGGCAGGCAGATGAGCCCAATGTAGAGCGTCATCCTCCAGTTCGCGAGGAACGCCGCTCGGAGGAATCGCCTCACAGGCCCAGAAGCCTCCTGGCGGCGGCGAAGGGCCCCGAGAGGTCTACCTTGCGGTTGCCGTCGATATAGCCAGCGGCACGGAGGTCCTCGACGAAGCGACGGAACTTGTGGGGCCCTGGCTTAAGGTTGTCAAGCGCAATCACCTCGGCCGTGCCGAAGGTGCAGGCCTCGGAGAGCATGCCGGTCGACTCGGCGGTGACGTAAAGCCGACGCGCGAGCTTCACGAAGGCGGGGATTGGATTGAAATGGTCCTTCGAGTAGATGAGCCTGTAGTTCCAGGGATAGGCGTCGACGACCGCCTCGACCTCGGGTGGCGTGCGGCGCGAGGTAGTCACCCAGAATTCGACGGGTGCCGCCGAGGACTGTCGGTCGCCGCCGATTGCCGTCGATTGCCGCCGATTACCGTCGAAAATTGCGTCAAGCTGCGCCTTCATCCACTCAGGAGTCATCGTCGAACACTTGTTTGGGCCCCCGATGATGACGGCGACGGCGGTCACCTGCCCTTTCACGACAGCCTCGCCGTTCGGTGTCCTCGCCAGGAACGTCGCGACACCCTTCTCGTAGAATGCCTCGTCGGCGGCGACGAGGTTGGACGGCATCTCGATGACATTCGGAGCCTTCGCCGGACGGTCAAACGCAGGCGCCAGCACACAGTCGAAGGAGGCGATGTCGTAGCCGCGCGGATAGAGCACCACCCCGCACTTCACGCCCAGGCGCCGCGCAATCGCCTTCGCCGCGTAGAAGGTGCCCGAGCCCGTGCCGATGACCGCGGCGGGGGGATCGTCGGCGAGAGTCGTCGAAAGTCGTCGAGAGACGTCGCCCTCGATCGACAGCAGACGCGTTGTCCTCACACCGAGATGGTCAAGCCCATAGCTGAGGGCCTTCGCGAATCGAGACCTGAAGCCCACCTTCACAATCTCGGACGAACAGTCCAGCGCCCGCGCGAACGCCTTCGACTGGTTCTCGTGCCCCGCCTTGCCGTCCGTCAGAATCAGCACCCGACTCATAGCTTGATCGGCGGGATGCGCATCGTCTTGCGGCAGGCGGTCTTGAGGAGCTCCTTCACCGCTGCGCGCATCTGCCGCTTTGCCGCGCCCATCGAGCCCGTGATCGTGCAGCCGGCCGCCTTCACATGCCCACCGCCGCCGAACTTCGCCGCCAGCTGCGTCGCGTCCCACTCGCCGCGGGTGCGGATCGAGCAGCGGATCTCCTTCGTGCGATCCGGTATCTGGTAGAAGAAGAGCGCGATCTCATTGCGCACGACCGACCGCGGAATTTCGATGATGTCCTCGGCGTCGGCCTTCGTGCCGCGCACTGCGCGGAAGTCCTCCCGCGTGAGCGTCACCTCGGCGACCTTGCGGTTCTTCCAGACGTGCAGGCTGCGCCAGGCGATGCGTTTAAGGCCGATCGCCTTGCGGGAGAACGTGCCGTAGATGATGTCGTTGATGAGCGCCGTGCGGACGCCGTGCTTCAGGAGGTCGCCCGCGGCGCGCAGCGTGCCCGGCCGCGTCGAGTCATAGGCGAAGCGCCCCGAATCGGTGACGATCGCCACCCAGAGCGCCTCGGCGATGGCGCGGTCGAGAGGCCACTCGTTCCACTTCGCGAAACGCCAGATGATCTCGCCGGTGGATGAGGCCGCCGGGTCGACGATCGAGACGTCCGCGAACGTGCCGTCATTCGTGACGTGGTGGTCGATGCAGAGTTTCGGCAGCCTCTCGGCGACGGGACGCACCTCGGCCGGCATCCGCTCGAATGCCCCGCAGTCGACCGCGATGAAGAGGTCGAACTTGCGCTGGCGCTTCAGCCGGCGGATCGGGATGAGGTCGGCGACGCCCTCGAGGAAGCCCGGCTTGCCGAGTGCGTTGAGGTCGGCCGTCGCCCAGGCGTCGAAGCCGACGCCCCGGAGAAGCCGCGCCAGCGCGATCATGCTGCCGAGCGCATCGCCGTCAGGACTCAGGTGCCCGGAGATGAGCACCCGTGACTTTCCCTCCAGCAGCCTTCGCGCCGCCGCGTAATTCTCTCGCGACTCGGACATCGAACCCGTTCAGCGCGTTCCCGTCCCGGTCGCCCTCGGGGCCACGCTCATCTCTGCTCGTAGTGCCCGGGCTGCCAAACCGTGGCCGTCGTGCCGTTGGGCTGAACCTGGTTCACGTAGCGGCCTTCCACCCAGACGCTCCGCGGCTGCTGCACGATGACCGACGGCTGCTGCACCACGACCGGCTGGGGCTGCTGCACCACGACCGGCTGCTGCACCACGACAGGTTGCTGCACCACGACCGGCTGAGGCTGCTGCACCACGACTGTCTGGGGCTGCGCCACGACCACCGACGACTCGGGCCGCACGGCGTTGTAGATCGCGGCACCCACTAGCCCGCCGATGATTCCCGAGCCCGCCGCGGCCCAGGCGTAGCCGGGGCCGCGATGGTGATGGTGGTGATGCGGCCCATGCCAACCCCAGGCAAACGCCGGGGCTGCAAGCGTCACCGCAAAGGCTACTGCCAAAAGTCTTCTCATGACGCCTCCGTCACTCCGCCTTCTTCGTCTTCGGCTTGCTCGGACGAGCCCTGTGCTGCGGGCGGCGGTTCTGCGGACGAATCGCCGTCTCCAGCTCATCAGCAAGCGCCTTCGCCTTCTCGTCGTCAAGGCCGTACTTCTTGATGACCTCCACCATCTTGGCCTTGACGGCGGCCTTGCGCTCCGCTATGCGCTGTTCGAAGCGCTCGCGCATCTTGGCACGCTGCTCCTCGGTCATCTGGCGGCGGGGCGCCTTCTTGACCGTCTCGGCGGCAGGGGCTGTCGCCTCCGCCTCGGGCTTCGCCGCCTCGTCGGCGACCACCATCATCGAGCACGCGATCAGCATCGCGCAAATCAGCTTCTTCATCGTCTTCTCTCCTTTTTGCCTTTTGGGGTTTATGAGACCGCGAATATTATATCATAAAGGGAACGCGCCTGTCTTCACCTCGTTTACGTAGGCGGCGAACGCCCCGCGAACGGTCTCGGCGAGATGGGCGTACTGGCGCACGAAGGACGGCACCTGCTCGTTGAGACCGAGCAGGTCATGCATCACCAGCCATTGCGCATCGCAGACAGGGCCGGCGCCGATGCCGATCGTGACGATGCGCAGCGCCGCGGTGATCTGCGCCGCCAGCTCGGCCGGAATGCACTCGAGCGTCACCGCGAATGCGCCCGCCGCCTCGACCGCCTGCGCGTCCGCCAGCACCTGCTCCGCCGCCTCGCGCGTCTTGCCCTGCCTCTTGAACCCGCCGTAAGAGTTGACACACTGGGGCGTCATGCCGACGTGCGCCAGCACTGGGATGCCGGCCGTGGTCAGGCGGCGGATGAGCCCGCAGACGGACACGCCGCCCTCGAGCTTAACCGCATCGGCCCCGGCCTTGATGACGGCGACCGCGTTCGCGACCGCCGCGTCATCCCCGCACTGGTACGAGCCGAACGGCATGTCGCCGACAACCATCGCGTCCTTCGTCGCCCGCGCGACCGCACCGACCGCCGCGAGCGTGTCCGAGAGGTTCACCGGGAGCGTCGTCGCGTATCCGAGCGCGCTCATGCCCATCGAGTCGCCGACCAGGATGATCGGCACCCCCGCCTCGTCCGCGAGTCGCGCGAAGCACGCGTCGTAGGCCGTGCAGCAACCGAGCTTCTCGACGCCCTTCGCGGCCCTCACCGTCGCCACATTCCACTTTTTCATCGTACCTGCCCCCCTTCTCACTTGACCAGCACCGCCGAGGTGTGGATTTTCTCCCTCAGAAACAACAGGAGGAACACCGACTCGTCGGAGGAAATCGTCGCCACGTTGATCGCCTGACGCGCGCCGACCCGCCGCGCCTCGTCCTCGAGCATCCGCATCTGGTTCTCCACCGTCACCGTGTTCCTGAAGAACACCGTCGTCCATCCGTCCGGATTGTCCGGATCGCCCGAGGCTATCGGAAGGATCGAGAGCAGCAGCCAGTTGGTGTTGCAGATGTCCACCGCCTCGATCGGCTCCTGCCCCGCCTCGACCTTCACGCCGCGGCAGTCATCCATCCGTCGCACCGTCGCGCACCCCGTCCCGCCGAGCGCCAGGAAAAGCGCCGCCACAATCACCGTCAAGCTCGTCCTTGCCGTTCTCATCGCAATCCCGGCCTCACTTCACGAGGTTCGCCGACACGTTCGTCTCCTTGTAGACGATGATCCACGGCACTGGCGCGTACCAGGCGTCGAACAGGACGTCGTTGTCACCGAGCTCGTGCAGGTCCTCGACGGACGTCCCCCTCGTCTCCGCGAGCGCGAACAGCTTCGCATGCGCGTATTCTGGACGGATCTCATCCTTGAAGAAGGTGAACGGACACCATGAGTCGGCGTTGGCGTTGCCGCAGACAATCGGCACACAGCCGAAGAGCGTCCACCCGTAGTTGCAGATGACGACATGCCCGGCGGATCGCTCCCCCAGGACCGACGACTCGACAACATCCTCGGTGAAACACCCCGCGAGCATTGTACTCGCCAAGACTACGCACAATTTCCTCATGTCGGCTTCTATTATATCATAAATCGGGAGTCACCTAGCCTATTCGATCCTCATTTCTGACACCTCGGGCAGTACCAACTTGTCCGCCCGCCGAGCACGACTTTCTCAACATCTTGCGCACAGACAGGACATTTCTTCTGCCCGTAGATCTTGAGCTTCTGCACGAACCTGCCCTCGCTGCCGTCCACGTTCCGGTAGTCGCTCACGGTTGTCCCACCCCACTTGATCGCCAGTCTCAGGATGCGCTTGGCGTTCTTGGCGATCCGATCGCATTCGCCGCGGGTCAATGTGGACGCGGGTCGTTGTGGACGCACCTTGCTGGCGAAGAGGGTTTCGGCGGCGTAGATGTTGCCGATGCCGGTGACGACCGCATTGTCCATCAGAAGCTCCTTGACAGGTTTCTTCCGCTTACGCGAGACATCGAAGAGGAACCTGCCGTTGAAGGCCGGCGAAAGCGGCTCGACACCGATGCCGGCGAGGCATTCGGGCCAGCCGTCCGGTCCCAGTTTCTGCACTTCAAGCAATCCGAACCGCCGCGGATCCTCGAACTTGAACGCCTTGCCATCGTCCAGGGTGAGAACGGCGTGCTCGTGCTTGCGGCGGGGCTTCTTGGCGTCCTCGACGCGCACGACGCCGCTCATGCCGAAGTGCATGGTCAGCGCGCGCCCGTCGTCCAGGTCGGCGACAGCATAGCGCGCGCGGCGGCGGCATCCGGTGAACGTGCGCCCGACCAGCCCCGACTTCCTGAGCGGCGCGAGACTGGTCCTGAGCTTCGGACAGAACACCTCCACCTTGGTGATCTTCCGCCGCTTAAGCGCCCGGTCAAGCGCACGTGCAATAGATTCAGCTTCTGGTAGTTCCGGCATCTCCGACCTCCTTGCTAAGGATCAGCTGAACGGCGACACACGCCATAGAAGTTCAAGGAACGCATCCTTCTCCCCGTCATCAAGAAATAAGGCCTTATGCGCCACGCGACTGATTAGGCGGTAGTAGCAGTCATCCGTGAACGATCTTATCTGTCTCATGCCTGTATTATACCACAATTTTCCGTGACTGCACCACCAAGACCACTCATGTCCTTCCTTATCAGTTTTCCCGTAGCACATATCGCAATATGTGCTACGGGTGCGGCAGGGGAAACGGCCCACGCCAACACATATCGCAATCGCCCTATTTTATTTTGCCAATTTTCGTCACCAAATCCCAAGTTCATTGTCGCCATTTTGTCACGAAATCCGATCTTCGTACCCTCTGTGTATTTGAGGCGCACGGATTCGAACGCCTCCGCCGTGAGCGGCAGCGCGCGCGGATAAAGAACCATGTCATTACCGTCCGTGTTCCAGATGACAGTGCGCGGTCGATTGAGCATCGCGATGCGCTTGGCCTCGAAGTCGTCGGGCGCGCCTGCGCCTCCCGTCGCGGCCGAAGGTCGAACGGTTGCGTTATTGCGGACACATCCCGCAACGGCGCAAAGAAGCACGATGCCGCCGCAGATGGAAATTGCGCAGACGCAAATTCTCCCCCTTGCGGCGACGAACGAAATTTGATATCATAGGCGCAGTTGACAAATACGTGTTTGCCAACTGGTCGTTTGTCAACGATAAAGGAAGATGGCAAGAATGAAATTCTTCGGCAGAGCAGCTGAACTGAAGGAGCTTCGCGCAATCCGCGAGCTTTCCAGATCCACCGCCCGCATG
>CACYCW010000185.1 GCA_902773015.1 uncultured bacterium | reverse complement strand
GAAATAACACATGTCGCGTTCTCTCAAGAAGGGACCGTACGTGGAGGAGAGCCTCCTCCGCAAGGTCGAGAAGATGCAGGCGAGCGGCAAGAAGCAGCCGATCAAGACGTGGAGCCGTCGTTCGATGGTGCTCCCCGACTTCGTGGGGCTGACGTTCGCCATCCACAACGGCCGGCAGCACATGCCGATCTTCATCACCGAGAACATGGTCGGCCATCGGCTCGGCGAGTTCGCGCCGACGCGCACGTTCAAGGCGCACGGCAACTCGGCGGCCAAGGTCGAGAAGAAGTAAGGGGAAGGGACAATGGAAGTCACAGCCATCACCCGCAATGCGCGCATGTCGGCCTTCAAGGGCCGTCCGCTCGCGCGCGCCTGCCAGGGGCTTGTCGCCTCCGAGGCGCTCAAGATCGTCGAGTTCTCGCCGAAGAAGGCGGCCGCGATCATCCGCAAGACGCTCCTGTCGGCGATTGCGAACGCGCGGAACAACAACGGCGTCGCTGACGCGGCCGGTCTCACGGTGAAGCTCTGCGTGCTCGACGAGTCGGTGCGCATGCGCCGCTACTGGCCGACGGCCCGCGGCTCGGCGCACCCGATCGCGCGCCGCATGTGCCACTGCAAGGTCGTCCTATCGGACGAGGTCAAGAAGGCCGCCGGCAAGGGCGCCAAGAAGGAGAAGAAGTAATGGGACAGAAAGTCAATCCGATCGGCTTCCGCGTCGGCGTGAACCACGCCTGGGGCAGCCGTTGGTTCGCGCCCAAGAAGACCTTCGGCGCCTACCTGGTGGAGGATCAGCGGATCCGCGAGGTGTGCAAGAAGAAGCTGGCCGAGGCGGGGATCTCTAAGATCTTGATCGAGCGCTTCGCCAATCGCGTCCGGGTGACGCTATTCAGCGCGCGTCCCGGGGTGATCATCGGCCGCAAGGGCGGCGACGTCGAGGCGGTGCGCGCCGAGCTCGAGAAGATGACCAAGAAGGAGGTCTATCTCGAGATCAAGGAGGTGCAGGGGGCGGACGCCGACGCGCAGCTCGTCGCGGAGTCGATCGCCCAGCAGCTCGAGCGCCGCATCATGCTCAAGCGCGCGATGAAGCGCGCGATGAAGGTGGCGATGGACATGGGTGTGGACGGGATCAAGGTCCATGCGGGCGGCCGCATCAACGGCGCGGAGATCGCGCGCGTCGAGTGGTCGCGCGAGGGCAAGGTGCCGCTCCACACGCTCCGTGCGAACATCGACTACGGCTTCGCGGAGGCGAACACCACGGCCGGCAAGATCGGCATCAAGGTGTGGATTTGCAAGAAGGAGGGTTTCCAGGCGCGCGCTCCCCGGAGCGAGGGGCGCCGCGGCGACCGCCGCGAGCGCGGCGACAGGAAGGAAGGTAGGTAAGCCATGCCGCTGATGCCAAAGAGAGTAAAGTACCGCAAGGTCTCGAAGGGCAACCGCTCCGGCTACGCCACCTCGGGCACCGAGCTCGCGTACGGCGAGTACGGCCTGAAGGCGCTGACGCGCGGTCTCCTCACCGCGACCCAGATCGAGGCGTGCCGTGTCGCGATCAATCGCGAGATGAAGCGCAAGGGGAAGCTCTGGATTCGCGTGTTCCCCGACAAGCCCGTCACCCGCAAGCCGATCGAGGTGCGCATGGGCGGAGGCAAGGGCAACCCGGAGTTCTGGGCCGCTGTTATCCTCCCCGGCAAGGTTCTCTTCGAGATCGGCGGCGTCTCGGAGGAGATCGCCAAGGAGTGCCTCCGTCTCGCCGCGACTAAGATCGGGATTCACACCAAGTTCATCACCCGCGCAGGAGTCAAGATCTAATGAGCACAGAACAAGCAAGTCGCGGTGCGCGCAAGCTGCGCAAGGGCATCGTCGTGTCCAAGATGGGCGCGAAGAGCGTGAAGGTGGCGGTCTCGTACCGCGAGCGCCACCCCCTGTACGGCAAGGTCGTCACGCGCACCAAGAACTACCACGCGCACGACGAGGCCGACACGGCCAAGGTCGGCGACGTCGTCACCATCATGGAGACGCGCCCGCTGAGCGCCACGAAGCGCTGGCGCGTCGTGAAGTAAGGAGACTCGACCATGTTGCAGGAACTCTCGAATCTCGTTGTCGCGGACAACACCGGTGCCAAGCGCGCCATGTGCTTCCGCATCCTGAAGCAGCGCAAGGAGTACGCCCATCTCGGGGACGTGATCCGCGTCGCGATCAAGGAAGCGTCGCCGACGTCCTCGATCAAGAAGGGCTCGGTCGCCACGGCCGTCATCATCCGCACGGGTCAGCCGATCCGTCGCGAGGACGGCTCCACCGTCCACTTCGACCAGAACGCGTGCGTTCTCGTCGACTCGAAGCTCAACCCGATCGGCACACGCGTGTTCGGGCCGGTCGCTCGCGAGCTTCGTGACAGGAACTACATGAAGATCCTCTCGATGGCCCCGGAAGTGGTCTGACAAAGGGAGAGCTGACAATGGCTATCGCAAGAATCAGGAAGAACGACACCGTCATCGTCATCCGCGGCAACGACGCGGGCAAGACGGGCACGGTGCTGAGCGTGAACCCGAAGAAGGGCACAGCGATCGTGGGCGGGGTGAACCGCCACAAGAAGGCCGTGCGCCGCACAGAGAAGGAGGCCGGTGGCCTCATCGAGCGGGAGTTCCCCGTGCGCCTCTCTAAGCTGATGCCCTACGACGCCGAGTCGAAGCGCGGCACCCGCGTGAGGACCGGCGAGAAGGAAGGCAAGAAGGCCCGCATCTCCGTCAAGAGCGGCAAGGCGCTGTAAGGCAAAGGAGCGAAGACAACCATGGCAAGACTCAAGGACGAATACGCGAGCCGCATCGTGCCCGAGCTCGAGAAGAAGCTCGGCACGACGAATCGGATGCTCGTTCCCCGCCTGCAGAAGATCGTCATCAACATGGGCTTCGGCATCGTCACCAAGGACGAGCAGAAGACCCTCGTGGACGATCTCGCGGCGATCACCGGCCAGAAGCCCATGCTCTGCCGCGCGAAGAAGTCGATCTCGAACTTCAAGTTGCGCGAGGGCATGGTCATCGGCGCGAAGGTCACCCTCCGCGGCGAGCGCATGTGGGAGTTCGCCGACCGTCTCATCTCGGCGGCGCTTCCGAGGATCCGCGACTTCCGCGGCGTCCCCAATCGCGGGTTCGACAGCGCCGGCAACTACACGCTCGGCATCCGGGAGCACACGATCTTCCCCGAGCTGGTGGAATCGAGCGCCCACTCGGGCATGGACATCACGTTCGTGACGAGCTCGACCGACAACAAGGCCTGCAAGGAGCTTCTCGTCTCCATGGGCATGCCGTTCGCAGGGAGGAACTAATCATGGCTAAGCAGTGTCTCATCGAAAAGCAGAAGAAG